>NZ_JAAGPL010000090.1:0-33194 GCF_017104785.1 Burkholderia sp. Ac-20353
GGGCGGCGTGTGCGCTGGGCCTTGGCCCGGCGGCGCTGCGGGCCGACACGCTCGGCCTTGCGTGGCGCTGCGCCGCGCATCGCGTGCCGCGCGCAGAGGGCGGCCTCGCCGCGCACCGTCACGCATCCGACATGCTGCGCGCGGCGCTGCTCAAGATTGCAGCAGGGGTGGCGCCGCCGGACCTGACCGCCGCGTGCGAAACGCTCGGCGCGACGCTCGGCCGGGCCCGGCACGGATGATGCGTGACGCGCCGCCGGCGCCCGTGCCGCGCGGCCCGGCAACCCGCTGCCGACTGCGCCCGCGCGCGTGTTAGAGTGCCGTGTGATCCGTCCGCGACGATGCCAGCGCGGGGCGGTGTTGCTAGTTGATCGCGGCCTCGATCAGTCCGCGGCGTCTTTGCTAAAATTCAAACCATGTCAAAGCCTTCCGATCGCATCAACCTTACCAACCAGTTCCTGATCGCCATGCCGAACATGGCCGATCCGACGTTCTCGGGAACGGTGGTCTACCTTTGCGATCACAGCGAGCGCGGTGCGCTCGGCCTCGTCATCAACCGGCCGACCGACATCGACCTCGAATCGCTGTTCAACCGCATCGACCTGAAGCTCGATATCGAGCCGCTGCTGCACATCCCCGTGTATTTCGGCGGCCCGGTGCAGACCGAGCGCGGCTTCGTGCTGCACGAGCCGGTGGAGGGCGCGAACTACAACTCGTCGATGTCCGTCGAGGGCGGGCTCGAGATGACCACGTCGAAGGACGTGCTCGAGGCGGTCGCGACGGGCACCGGCCCGAAGCGCTTCCTGCTGACGCTCGGCCATGCGGGCTGGGGCGCAGGGCAGCTCGAGGAAGAAATCTCCCGCAACGGCTGGCTGACCGTCGCCGCCGATCCGCGGATCGTGTTCGACACCCCGGCCGAGCAGCGCTTCGAAGCGGCGCTCGGCCTGCTCGGCGTCAGCTCGACGATGCTGTCCGGCGAAGCAGGGCACGCATGAGCGGCACGAGCGCGCGCGACGCGACGCTCCTGGCGTTCGACTACGGCGAGAAACGCATCGGCGTCGCGATCGGCAATGCGCTGACGCGCTCGGCCCGCGCGCTCGTCGTGATTCCCAACCTGAACCGCGAACACCGCTTCAAGGCGATCGGCGAACTGCTCGCCGAATGGCGGCCCGACGCGCTCGTCGTCGGCCTGCCGATGCACCCGGACGGCACGCCGCACGACATGACGCAGCAGGCGAAGCGCTTCGGCAACCAGCTGAACGGCCGCTTCGGCCTGCCGGTGACCTGGGTCGACGAGCGTTATTCGTCGGTCGAGGCCGAGGCGGAACTGCGCGCCCGCGACATCCGCGGCCGCGCGCGTGCCGAAATCCTCGATGCCGAAGCCGCGCGCGTCATCCTTCAACAGTATCTCGATCAATTGTCCGACCATGAGCACCATTGATGCCGAGGCGCTATACCGCGTCCTGCTCGACCAGATCCGCGACGCGTATGGCGCGAGCTTCGCCGACGCGGGCGGCCCGCGGCTCGCGGGCATTTACAGCGGCGGCGCATGGCTCGCCGAGCGGCTCGCGCGCGATCTCGGCGCGCCCGGCTTCGGCGTCGTGAACGTCGCGCTGCATCGCGACGACTACGCGAAGAAGGGGCTGCACAGCCAGGCGAGCCCGACGTCGCTGCCGTTCGACGTCGACGGCGCGCGCATCGTGCTCGTCGACGACGTGCTGTACACGGGGCGCACCGTGCGCGCGGCGCTCAACGAGCTGTTCGATTACGGCCGTCCGGCCGCGGTCGAGCTGGCGGTGCTGGCCGATCGCGGCGGCCGCGAGCTGCCGGTCGCCGCACGGTTCGCCGGCGGCACGCTCGACGTGCCGGCCGACGCGACCCTCGTGCTCGCGCGCGACGACGCGGCGCAGTTCACGCTGCGCGTCGAGGCTCGCAGCGCCTGAGCGCGACGAACCAGGATCCCGGGCCGCCGCTTCGCAGCGCGGCCCGTTTGCATACGTTGGAATCACGCACATCATGACCACCGACACGACTGGCCGCACCGGCAATCCCGCTGCGGCCGCGAGCCCCGAACGATTCCGCTACGGTTTCCTGAAGGGCAACCCGCAGCTCACGAAAAACGGCGAGCTGAAGCATCTGCTGTCGATCGAGGGCCTGCCGCGCTCGATCGTCACGCACATCCTCGATACCGCCGAGCAGTTCGTCAGCGTGACGGACCGCGAAGTGAAGAAGGTGCCGCTACTGCGCGGCAAGTCCGTCTTCAACCTGTTCTTCGAGAACTCGACGCGCACCCGCACGACCTTCGAGATCGCCGCAACACGCCTGTCGGCGGACGTGCTGAACCTGAACATCAACGCGTCGTCGACGAGCAAGGGCGAGTCGCTGCTCGACACGATCAACAACCTGTCGGCGATGCATGCCGACCTGTTCGTCGTGCGCCACGCGTCGAGCGGTGCGCCGTACCTGATCGCCGAGCATTGCGCGCCGCACGTGCACGTGATCAATGCCGGCGACGGCCGCCATGCGCACCCGACGCAGGGCCTGCTCGACATGTACACGATCCGCCACTACAAGCGCGACTTCACGAAGCTGCGCGTCGCAATCGTCGGCGACATCCTGCACTCGCGCGTCGCGCGCTCGGACATCCACGCGCTGACCACGCTCGGCGTGCCGGAAGTGCGCGCGATCGGCCCGCGCACGCTGCTGCCGGGCGGCCTCGAGCAGATGGGCGTGCGCGTGTTCCACAACCTCGACGAGGGGCTGAAGGACGTCGACGTGATCATCATGCTGCGCCTGCAGAATGAACGGATGAGCGGCGCGCTGCTGCCGTCCGCGCAGGAGTATTTCAAGACCTGGGGGCTGACGCCCGAGCGCCTCGCGCTCGCCGCACCCGATGCGATCGTGATGCACCCGGGCCCGATGAACCGCGGCGTCGAGATCGATTCGCAGGTCGCGGACGGCCCGCAATCGGTGATCCTGAACCAGGTCACGTTCGGCATCGCCGTGCGGATGGCGGTGATGGGCATCGTCGCGGGCAACAACGACTGAGCCCGCGCGCCACGCCTCCCTTTCACGCAATCAACGCATTCACAGACAGCGCATGAAGATTCATATCAAAGGCGGCACGCTGGTCGACCCGGTCGCCGGCACCGAGCGGCAGGCCGACGTTTTCGTCGCGGCCGGCAAGATCGCCGCGGTTGGCGCGGCGCCGGCCGATTTCACGGCCGAGAAGACGATCGACGCAGCGGGCATGATCGTCGCGCCGGGTTTCGTCGACCTGTGCGCGCGGCTGCGCGAGCCCGGCTACGAGCACAAGGCGACGCTCGCATCGGAGATGGCCGCGGCCGTCGCCGGCGGCGTGACGAGCCTCGTGTGCCCGCCGGACACCGACCCCATCCTCGACGAGCCGGGCCTCGTCGAGATGCTGAAGTTCCGCGCGAGCAACCTGCACCAGGCGAACGTGTATCCGCTCGGCGCGCTGACGGTTGGCCTCAAGGGTGAAGTGATCACCGAGATGGTTGCGCTGACCGAATCGGGCTGCGTCGGCTTCACGCACGCGAACGTGCCGGTGCGCGACACGCAGGTGCTGCTGCGCGCGCTGCAGTACGCGAGCACGTACGGTTTCACCACATGGCTGCGCCCGCTCGACGCGTTCATCGGCAAGGGCGGCGTTGCCGCGAGCGGCCCGGTCGCGTCGCGGCTCGGGCTGTCCGGCGTGCCGGTTGCGGCCGAGACGATCGCGCTGCATACGATCTTCGAACTGATGCGCGTGACGGGCGCGCGCGTGCACCTCGCGCGGCTGTCGTCGGCGGCCGGCCTCGCGCTCGTGCGCGAGGCGAAGGCCGAAGGGCTGCCGGTGACCTGCGACGTCAGCGCGAACCACCTGCACCTGATCGACGTCGACATCGGCTATTTCGATTCGCAGTTCCGGCTCGATCCGCCGCTGCGCAGCGAGCGCGACCGCGAGGCGATCCGCGCGGCGCTTACCGACGGCACGATCGACGCGATCTGCTCCGACCATACGCCCGTCGACGACGACGAGAAGCTGCTGCCGTTCGGCGAGGCGACGCCCGGCGCGACCGGTCTCGAGCTGCTGCTGTCGCTGACGATGAAGTGGGCCGACGAGACGCGTACGCCGCTCGCGCGCGCGCTGAAGCTCATCACGTCCGCACCCGCGGACGTGCTGAAGCTGCCGGCCGGGCGGGTGACGGAAGGCGGCGCGGCCGACCTGTGCGTGTTCGACCCGCGTGCGCACTGGCGCGTCGAGCCGCGTGCGCTGAAGAGCCAGGGCCACAACTCGCCGTTCCTCGGCTACGAACTGCCCGCCTCGGTGCGTGCGACGCTCGTCGCCGGGCAGATCGCGTTCGAGCGCAACTGACGCCGCAGGATTCGCGCCATGACAGCCCTTCGCAAGCTGCGCCTTGTCTTTCACCTGCTGCGCGGGATGGCGATCGTCGCGCTGCGCTTCCGGCACGTGTTGCCGGACCGCCGCGTCGAGATGACGCGACGCTGGTCGCTCAAGCTGCTGCGGATCTGCGGGATGCGCCTCGTCGTGCACAACGACGCCGCGCGGCTCGACGCGAGCGCGCTCGTCGTCGGCAACCACGTATCGTGGCTCGACATCTACGCGGTTAACGCGTGGCGGCCGACGCCGTTCGTGTCGAAGGCGGAAGTGCGCCAGTGGCCGATCGTCGGCTGGCTCGCGGAGCGGCTCGACACCGTGTTCCTGCAGCGCGAGAAGCGCACCGAGGCGATGCGGATCATGCACGAGATGGCCGACCGCCTGCGCAACGGCGGGCTGATGTGCGTGTTTCCGGAAGGCACGACGTCCGACGGCCAGGACCTGCTGCCGTTCCACGCGAACCTGTTCCAGGCCGCGGTATCCGCCGGTTGCGCGGTGCAGCCGGTCTGCCTGATGTACGAGGATGCGCAGGGCCGCCAGTCGGTCGCGCCCGCATACATCGGCGAACTGTCGCTCGGCAAGTCGCTCGACATGGTGCTGCGCGGCGGGCCGTTCGTCGCGCATCTGTACGTATGCGACCCGATCCAGCCGGGCGGCGACCGGCGCACGACGTCGGCGGCCGCGCGCGAGTCGATCGCGGCGGCGCTCGTGTCGCTGCAGGCGAGCGTCGGCCGGCCGACGGCCGATGCGCTCGCGCAGCTCGCGAAGGATGCCTATCCGGCGACGGAAGTCGGTGTGGCGGAGGACGGCGCGGCCGACCATCCGGTGCCGGGCCGCGAAGGCTAACGCAGCTCGCGCGGGGCCGGGGCCGGCGTCGATGCACGCCGGCTTTGCGGCCCCGGTGGTCCTGACGGTACCTGGGCTCCTGTGGCCCTTAAGTCTGTTAAGTCCGTTATGGCTGCGCGCTCATTCACCGGGCGTGCGGCATGCTTCGCACTGCACCTGCGTGACCGTGCGTCTGGCCGGATCGGCCGTCAGGCACACGGCCGACAACTGATTTCCCCACACACATCCCGAATCGAGCGCGACGACATCGTCGCGCAACATCAGGCCGAGCGCGGCCCAGTGCCCGAACACGACCGTCACGTCCGACGTGCGGCGCCCGGGCACGTCGAACCACGGCAGGTAGCCGGGTGGCGCGTTGTCAGGGCCGCCGTTCGTGCGGAACTCCATCGCGCCGTCGGGCGTGCAGAAGCGGATGCGCGTGAACGCATTGAACGCGACCCGCATCCGGTCGCGCTTCTTCAGGTCCGGATGCCACTGGTTCGGCTCGTTGCCGTACAGGTGTGACAGCGTGTCGCGCCAGTCGGGCGCGCGTAGCGCGTGCTGCAGTTCGTCGGCGAGTTCCAGCGCGAGCGTCGCGTCCCATTGCGGCAGCACGCCCGCGTGGACGAGCAGCATCCCGTGCTCGAAATGGGCGAACGGACGGTGGCGCACCCACTCGAGCAGCGCATCGGCGTCCGGCGCGTCGAGGATTTCGCCGATCGTGTCGCCGGGGCGCTCGGTGCGGATGCCGGCTGCGACGGCGAGCAGGTGGAGATCGTGATTGCCGAGCACGACGGTCGCGCGCGGGCCGAGTTCGACGAGCGCGCGCAACGACGCGAGCGACGCGGGGCCGCGGTTGACGACGTCGCCGGCGATCCAGAGCGGCGTGTCGGCCGGTAGCGCGAGCTGGTTGATCAGGGTCTTGAAAGCTGAATGACAGCCTTGGATGTCGCCGATGGCGATGGGGGTCTGCGTCATGAGATCGTCGTGTTACATATTTGTGTCACATCTGGAGTGAAATGATCGCGGCAATTCGCTGCCTGCGCAACGGTCATTTTGGCCAACTGATTGATTTGACAGAATTTTTCCTTCTGATGCGGGTTCGAAGCGCTGTTTCAAGTTGTTAGCGGCATGGCTTTTGCACGCGGTCATTTCTTATAATCGTTGCTTTCCCCCCGAAAACTAGCATTTCATGACTTTGACAGTCATGGGCAGCGGTTAAAATGTCGGGTTTGCTGTGGCTGGATATTGCCACTTGCGCATTCCAAAGCGGCCAGCCTCGGTATCGGGCTGGCCGCGCATTTCTAGAGGGAGCCTCATGATCCTGGTTACGGGCGGCGCGGGTTTTATCGGTGCCAACTTTGTACTCGACTGGCTGGGCCAATCCGACGAAGCCGTGCTCAACGTCGACAAGCTGACCTACGCGGGTAACCTGCGCACACTGCAGTCGCTCGACGGGAATCCGAAGCATGTGTTCGCGCGCGTCGACATCTGCGACCGCGCGGCGCTCGACGCGCTGTTCGCGGAGCACAAGCCGCGCGCCGTCCTGCACTTCGCCGCAGAAAGCCACGTCGACCGCTCGATCCACGGCCCGGCCGATTTCGTGCAGACCAACGTCGTCGGCACGTTCACGCTGCTCGAAGCGGCGCGTGCGTACTGGAACGGCCTGAACGAAGCCGACAAGGCGGCGTTCCGCTTCCTGCACGTGTCGACCGACGAAGTGTTCGGCTCGCTGTCCGCAACCGATCCGCAATTCTCCGAAACGACGCCGTATGCACCGAACAGCCCGTACTCGGCGACGAAGGCGGGCTCCGACCACCTCGTGCGTGCGTATCACCATACGTACGGCCTGCCCGTGCTCACGACGAACTGTTCGAACAACTACGGTCCGTACCAGTTCCCCGAAAAGCTGATTCCGCTGATGATCGCGAACGCGCTCGCCGGCAAGGCGCTGCCGATCTACGGCGACGGCCAGAACGTGCGCGACTGGCTGTATGTCGGCGATCACTGCAGCGCGATCCGCGAAGTGCTCGCGCGCGGCGTGCCGGGTGAGACCTACAACGTCGGCGGCTGGAACGAGAAGAAGAACCTCGACGTCGTGCACACGCTGTGCGACCTGCTCGACGCCGCGCGCCCGAAGGCGACCGGCTCGTACCGCGACCAGATTACCTACGTGAAGGATCGTCCGGGCCACGACCGCCGTTACGCGATCGACGCGCGCAAGCTCGAGCGCGAACTCGGCTGGAAGCCGGCGGAGACGTTCGAGACGGGCCTCGCGAAGACCGTGCACTGGTATCTCGACAACCAGCAGTGGGTCGACGAAATTGTGTCGGGCGAGTACGTCAAGTGGGTGTCGCGCCAGTATGGCTAATCCTGGCGCGTTGATGCGCCCGGCGATCCTGCTGACGGGCGCGCAGGGGCAGCTCGGCTTCGAGCTGCGCCGGGCGTTGAGCCTGCTGGGCGACGTGACGGCGCTCGACCGCGCCGCGTTCGACCTGACCGACTATGCGAAGATCGTGCAGGTCATGCAGGATCTGCGGCCGCAGGTCGTCGTGAACGCGGCCGGCTACACGGCCGTCGACCGCGCCGAATCGGAGCGCGAGCTCGCGCATGCGATCAACGCGGAAGGCCCGGCGGTGCTCGCGCGCGAAGCGGCACGCGTCGGCAGCCTCGTGATCCACTATTCGACGGATTACGTGTTCGACGGGACGAAGGCGGGCTGGTACCAGGAAACCGACGCGCCGAATCCGCTGTCCGCGTACGGCCAGTCGAAGCTCGACGGCGAACGCGCGGTCGAGGCGAGCGGCGCCGCGCACGCGATCGTCCGCACGAGCTGGGTGTTCGGCCTGCACGGCGGCAATTTCCTGAAAACCATCATCGGCGCCGCGCGGCGCCGCGATGCCTTGTCGATCGTCGACGACCAGTTCGGCGCGCCGACGCCGGTGCACCTGATCGCAGACATCACCGCGGTGATGGTCGCGCGCTACCTCGCGTCGCCGGCGCAGTTCCCGTCGGGTGTCTATCACGCGGCGGCGGCGGGCGAGACGTCGTGGTACGCATATGCCGACCGCGCGCTTCGCGCGCTGCGGGCGAAAGGCATCGCGTTGCGCGTTGCGGAGGGCGCGGTGCGCCCGATTCCCGCGAGCGAGTATCCCAGCGCCGCGCCGCGTCCGGCGAATTCGCGGCTGGATACGGCGAAGCTGCGCGACACGTTCGGCATCGCGTTGCCGACCTGGGAGCACGGTGTGGACTACGTCATCGATCAGCTGGTCGAAGCGGCGCAGCTCATGGCCTAACGCGGGTGTATTGCCAACTATCCGAGAGTCACATGAAACGTAAAGGAATTATCCTGGCAGGCGGATCGGGGACGCGCCTCTATCCGATCACGCGCTCGGTCTCGAAGCAGCTCTTGCCCGTGTACGACAAGCCGATGATCTACTACCCGCTGAGCACGCTGATGCTCGCGGGGATCCGCGACATCCTGATCATCTCGACGCCGCAGGACACGCCGCGCTTTTCGGACATGCTGGGCGACGGCAACCGCTGGGGCCTCAACATCCAGTATGCGGTGCAGCCGTCGCCGGACGGCCTCGCGCAGGCGTTCGTCATCGGCCGCGAGTTCGTCGGCAACGATCCGTCCGCACTGATCCTCGGCGACAATATTTTCCACGGCCACGACCTGCATGCGCTGATGGCGCGCGCAACGGCGGTCGAGCACGGCGCGACCGTGTTCGCGTATCACGTGCACGATCCGGAGCGCTACGGCGTCGTCGAATTCGACGCGGATTTCCGCGCCATGTCGCTCGAGGAGAAGCCGAAGGCGCCGCGTTCGAACTACGCGGTGACGGGCCTCTACTTCTACGACAACCAGGTGTGCGACATCGCGGCCGACATCAAGCCGTCGGCGCGCGGCGAGCTGGAAATCACCGACGTCAACCTGACCTACCTGCACGCGCAGCAGCTCAACGTCGAGATCATGGGTCGCGGCTACGCATGGCTCGATACCGGCACGCACGATTCGCTGCAGGAAGCGTCGACGTTCATCTCGACGCTGCAGAAGCGGCAGGGCCTGATGGTCGCGTGCCCGGAGGAGATCGCCTACCGCAACAAGTGGATTTCCGCCGACGATCTCGGCCAGCTCGCGGGCGAACTGTCGAAGAACGAGTATGGCCGGTACCTGAGCCGCTTGCTCAAGGAGTCCGTAGCATGAATTTCAAGATCGAAGCGACCGCGTTGCCGGAAGTCTTCGTGCTGGAGCCGAAGTGCTTCGGCGACGCGCGCGGCTTTTTCTACGAAAGCTTCAACGCGAAGGCCTTCAAGGACGGCACGGGCGTCGAGCGCGAGTTCGTCCAGGACAATCATTCGCGTTCCGCGAAGAACGTGCTGCGCGGGCTGCATTATCAGATCCAGAATCCGCAGGGCAAGCTGGTCCGCGTCGTCTCCGGCAGCGTGTTCGACGTCGCCGTCGACATCCGCCGCAGCTCGCCGAACTTCGGCCGCTGGGTCGGCGTCGAGCTGTCGGCGGAGAACCGCAAGCAGCTGTGGGTGCCCGAAGGCTTCGCGCACGGGTTCGTCGTGCTCTCCGAGTACGCGGAATTCCTGTACAAGACGACCGACTACTACGCGCCGCAATACGAACGCTCGCTCCTCTGGAACGACCCGGCGCTCAAGATCGACTGGCCGATCGACGGCGAGCCGATCCTCTCAACGAAAGACCAACAGGCGCTCACGCTGGCAGCCGCCGAAACCTTCGAGTAAAGACAAGGAGAATCACAATGGCCATTCAATTGTTCGTGCCGCACTTTCGCGTCGACGAGTGCCTCGAAGCCATCCGCGAGTGCCTGGAAAAGGGCTGGACGGGGCTCGGCTTCAAGACCAACCAGTTCGAAGAGGCATGGAAGGCCTACACGGGCCTGCCGCACGCGCACTTCCTGAGCTCGAATACCGTCGGCCTGCACCTGGCGTTCGAACTGTTCAAGACGAAGTACGGCTGGGCGGACGGTGACGAAGTCATCACGACGCCGCTGACGTTCGTGTCGTCGAACCACGCGATTCTCTACTCGAACCTGACGCCGGTGTTCGCGGACGTCGACGATACGCTGTGCCTCGACCCGGCAAGCATCGAGGCGCGCATCACCGACAAGACCCGCGCGGTGATCTTCGTCGGCATCGGCGGCAACGTCGGCCAGTACGCGCGCGTGCTGAAGCTGTGCCGCGAGCGTGGCATCAAGATCATCCTCGACGCGGCGCACATGTCGGGCAGCCGCTACGAAGGCAAGCACGTCGGCCATGACGCCGACGTCACCGTGTTCAGCTTCCAGGCGGTGAAGAACCTGCCGACGGCCGACTCGGGCATGATCTGTTTCCAGGACGCCGAAGACGACGCACGCGTGCGCAAGATGAGCTGGCTCGGCATCAACAAGGACACGTTTGCGCGTACCGCGTCGCAGGGCGCGTACAAGTGGATGTACGACGTCGAGGAAGTCGGCTACAAGTACCACGGCAACTCGATCATGGCCGCGATCGGCCTCGTCCAGCTCAAGTACCTGGACAACGACAATTCGTATCGCCGCCAGCTCGCGCGCTGGTATGAAGAGCTGCTGTCGGGCCACGCGAACATCCGCCTCGTCACGATCTCGGAAGGCTGCGAATCGTCGCGCCACCTGTTCCAGATCCGCGTGAAGAATCGCGACGAGCTGATGCTCGCGCTGAACGAGCACGAGGTTTACCCGGGCGTGCACTACCGCGACAACACCGAGTACCGCATGTACGAAAGCGGCAAGGGCCAGTGCCCGAACGCGCATGCGGCGTCGAACGAAATCCTGTCGCTGCCGATGCACATGGGCGTGTCGCGCAAGGACGTCGAGCTGATCGCCGACCTCGTGATCCGCTACGCAGCATGAAGCACGCGCACGAACCGTACACGCACGGTCGCATCCGGCTGCGCCTGCTGGCGGAGGCCGATCTGCAGGCCACGCTCGCGTGGCGCAACCGCGACGGCGCGCGCGAGCAGTTCAAGCATTCCGACCTGCTCGCGTACGAACAGCATCATGGATGGTTCGTGCGCTACTGCGACAAGCCGGACGATCTCGTGTTCGTCGCCGAACTGGCCGCCACCGGGGAGCGGGTGGGCCAGGTCGCGATCTATGCGATCGACGGTGGCGCGCGGACGGCCGAGATCGGCCGTTTCGTCGCGGCGCCCGAGTTCCTCGGGCAAGGGCTGATGAAAGAGGCGATCGACGTGCTGATGCGTTTCGCGGCACGGGAATTGTCGCTGGCGTCCGTCTACCTGGAAGTGCTCGAATCCAATGAACGGGCGTCGCACCTTTACCGGAAGCTCGGCTTCGAAGAGCGCGGCCGTGCCGATGGTTTGATTCGAATGGACCGGAGTATCGATGACTACCTATAACAGTGCTAGTGCGAGCTCGCCGCTGAAAGAGTTCGTCAGTGCTGCCAAGCTGTGGCGTGTATGGCTCCACATGGGGCTGCAGGACGTAAAGAGCCGGTTTCGCAGTTCGGCCCTCGGGCCGGGCTGGATTCTCGTCAACCTGGCGGCCGTGGTCGGCGCGGTCGGGCTGATCTACGGCCGCCTGTTTCACCAGCAGATGAACGAGTTCCTGCCGTTCCTGACGCTCGGCCTCGTCATCTGGGCATTCATCACGTCGTCCCTTGTGGAAGGCGGGATGGCATTCGTCGCGGCGGAAGGCTACATCAAGCAGTTTCCGTTTCCGAAGCCGATCTACCTGTTCCGCGCGCTCGTGCCGTACACGATCGTGTTCGTGATCGGTCTGGCGGTCTTCTTCGCGGTGATGGTGTTTTATCAGCGCCACGTCGGCGTGGGCGCGCTCTGGGCAATTCCCGGCTTCGCGCTGTTTCTCGCGATCAACTTCTTCCACGTGGTGATCGTCGCGCATGTTGGCGCGCGCTTCCGTGACCTGCCGCACCTGCTCGGCAGCCTGATGCAGATCGCGTTCTACCTGACGCCGGTGATCTTCACGGTCACGATGCTGAGGGATCGCGGGCTGTCGTTCGTCTATGCATTCAATCCGCTCTACTACCTGATCGAGGTCATGCGCTATCCGCTGCTCAACAGCGAAGCGCCGCCGCCCGAGGTGGTCTACGTGGCGCTCGGCTATTGCGCGGTCGTCGGCCTGCTCGCGATGCTGGTTGTGAAGAAAATGTCTCGGCGGATCGTGTACGTGCTATGACGCAAAACCTGAATATCAGCCTGCGCAACGTCGGCGTCACGTTCGACGTGTCCGCGCGCACCGACAGCCTGAAGTCCACCGTGATCAACGCGCTGCGCCGCCGACCGGCGCAGCGCGGCGCGCACGAGCGCCGTCACGTGCACGCGCTCAAGGATGTCAATCTCGAGATCACGCACGGCGAGCGTGTCGGCCTGATCGGCCTGAACGGCGCCGGCAAGAGCACGATCCTGAAAGTGATGGCGGGCATCTATCCGCCGACATCGGGTGCGGCCGAGATCAACGGCCACGTGTCGGCGATGTTCGAACTCGCGACCGGCTTCGAGATGACGCAGACGGGCTGGGACAACATCCGCATTCGCGGCATGCTGCTTGGCCTCACGCCGGCCCAGGTCGAGGAACGCATCCAGCAGATCGGCGAGTTCTCCGAGCTGGGCGAATTTCTCGACTACCCGGTCAAGACCTATTCGGCCGGTATGTTCATCCGTCTTGCGTTCTCGGTCTCGACTGCGATCAACCCGGAGATCCTGCTGCTCGATGAAGTGATGGGCGCGGGTGACGTGCAATTCGCGAACAAGGCGAAACGCCGGATGCACGAGTTCATGGAGCAGGGGAAGATCCTCGTATTCTCGAGCCACAGCCTCGAGATGCTGGAGCAGTTCTGCGAACGCGTGATCTGGCTGCGCAAGGGCGAAATCGTGATGGATGGCCCGTCGAAACAGGTGCTCCAGGAGTACGAGCGCACGGCGGGGCAATAGGCTCGCCGGCCTTGAGGGAAGGTGTATCGAACGGGGTTCCGGTTGGGCGTGTCGAAGGAAGTGCAATGAAAATTGAAACGGTGATCCGCGAAACACAATGGTTTGCCGAATCAGAACACGCGCAGCCTGACGTTTCCGTGCTGTTGTATGCGGGCGAGCCCGATGTGCGTCAGGTCGCCCGCTCCGTCGAGTCGGTGCTGGCGCAATCGCTCGCGGCGCTCCAGCTCGTCGTCGTCGACGATACGGGCAGCGCGCAGGTGGCGGAGTGGCTCGACGGTGCGCAGAAGCGCGATGCACGCATCGGCGTGCTGCGCCGTCACGGGTCGCTCGGCATTGCCGCGGTCGGCTGGATCGAGGCATTCGCCCGTGCGCGCGCGCCGTGGGTCGTGATCGCGAAGGCCTGCGACCAGTTCTATGCCGATGCGCTGGACAAGCTGCTCGCGTGCGCCCGCACCGATCCCGCCGCAGTGCATTTCGGCTATGTCGAAACGGCGGAGCACGCCGACGACGATGGCAATGCAACCGCGGTAGCCGCGACGGCCACCGGCGTCTCGATGGCGGAGCTGCGCACGCGCAATTTCGTCGGTCGGCATGCGGTGCTGATTCCACGCCGCGCGATCGAGGCGATCGGCTTCGTCGATCCGCATGTGCTGCTCGCGCAGACCGCCGAATGGGATTTCTGGCGCAGGCTGTCCGAGCGCTTCGAGCTGAAGGTGGCCGATGTCGCAGTCGGCGTGACCGCGCCCGCAACGGCTGCGTCCGGCGAAGACGGCTGGGCGCTCGAGGAATGGATGCGCACGCGCCGCAACGACGCGCTTCGGCCGGGCACCATCGGCAGCTACGAGATGGCTGCGCCGAACCCCGTGCACGGTCGCGCGACGCGCGAAGTCTGCGTGGACCTCGCGCAACGCATCGCAGGCGAGCAGCATGACGTCGGCGCGAATGCGGCCGACGGGGCGGACGGCTGCATCCTGATCGTGACGACCCAGTACGACGCATCGACGGCCCTTTACTTCGACATGCTGCCCGAGCCGTGGCGGCATCGCGTGCGCGTCGTCGTTCACGGCCCGAATCCGGATTTCGAGGTGCTCGCGCGCGCGACCGTATTGATCGTGTCGCGTGCGATCCGCGTCTATCGTGCGTGGCTCGACGCTGCGCGTGACCTGGGCGTTCCGTCCTACTATTTCCTCGACGACAACATGCCGGTGCTCGTCGCGGCCGGCGACGCGCGTGTGGCCGGCGAGGACTTCTCGCTCGACGCGTTGCGCCAGGATCTGCAGCAGTTCGACGGCGTGCTGTTGAGCAGCGTGCCGCTGGTCGACTACTTCCGCGAGCACGACCTGCATGCGCGTGCGTGGCATTTTCCGGTCGCCTGCGCCGAGCTCGAGCCGTTGCGCACGCAACTGGGCGCCGATCGCTGCGAGCGCGACGCAGGCGAGCTGGTGTTCGCGTTCATGGGTGGCCTGCACCGCTCGAGCGCCGTGTGGGACGTGATCGTGCCCGCACTTGTCCGGATCGCCGAGGAAGGGCAACGCATCCACTTTGTCGCACCGGGCACGGGAAGCGACACCGCGATGCTCGAAAAGTTGCCGCCGACGATGCGCGTGACGCTGCTGCCGTGGGACCACGGCTACGCGTTCGCGCTGCGGCGCTTCGCGGCGCTGTCGCCCGATTACGTGCTGCTCGCACCGGGCAAGACACGCAACAACGCATACAAGACGCTGCATCCGCTGTTGACGGCGGCGCTCGTCGACGCGGTGGCCGTACTGCCGCGCACGGATCCGTACATGAATCTCGACGACGGATCGATCGCGCTGATGGTCGACGCGCCGTTCGAGCGCGACGGCTGGTACGCGGTGCTGCGCCGGATCGTCGATGCGCGTGTCGATGCGGCCGCGATCAAGCGGAGCAACGACGCATTCTGCCGGCTGGAATTCTCCGGCGACATCAACGTGACCGCGCTGTGCGACATCGCATCGGCCGCCCACGGCGTTCCGGCATGGCCGCTCCAGTATCGGCGCCTGGACATGCTGCTGCGCAACGCGGCGGTCGGCGGCGGCCAGGGGCAGGACCGCACCACGCGCAACGACGACTGGGCGCGCAGTGTCGAGGAGCTTCATACGCTGCGCCACATGCGTCGCTATTCGTGGCGGCATCGCGTGCTGGCACGCCCGTCCGATCTCTGGGATTACTGCAGCCCCGCGTTCTGGGCCCTCAAGCGCGACACCGTGAAATACGGCTGGCGCCGCCGCGGCAGTTCGCTCGAGTTCAGCGACGGCCTGCATGTGCTGCCGCATCGCGACTACGACGTCGCGTTGCCGGCCGGTACGCTTGGCGGCTTCGCATTCGCATTCGTGGTCGACGGCCCGCGTTCCGGTACGGCGACGGTCGAGCTGATTTCGCCGGAGGGGCAGCGGATGGCGCGCGCGGAGCGCGATCTCGCGCGTGCGGACCTGGGCCAGCCGCTGCGCTTCGCGTTCGATCCGGTCGAGATCGCGGAGCCGGGGCGCTGGCGCATTCGCGTGCGCTGCCGCGCGTCGTCGCCGGTTTATGTGTTCGAGATCGTCAATCGCCGCGGGATGGGGATGTTCTACGGGCCGCCGAGCCCGTTCCTCGAAATCCTTGCGCCCGATCCGGCGCGCAGGCAGAGCCGACACCTCCCGGGCGAGGACGCGACCGCAGCGGACGACCCGGCGCGCATCGACGTCAAGTTCGTCGTCGACGGCGACATTCCGACCAACCAGATCATCCACCGGTTGATGACCGAGGCGCTCGGCGCTGACGGGCACGTGACGCAGATGCTGCTGTCGCAGTTCTCGCCGGAGGCGCTCGAAGAAGGCGGGCTCGTGATCATGAGCCGCACCGCGAGCCCCGCCGCGCTGCCGATGCTCGAATGGATGCGCATGCACGACGTGCCGTATGTCTGTTACATCGACGATAACTTCTGGGAGCTGACGGGAGATACGCCGCTCGCGCATTTCTACCAGAGCGCGCCCGTGCGCGTCACGCTCGATCGCGCGATGCAGGGTGCACGCCACATCGTCGTCAATGCGCCGCGACTCGGCGAATACATCAAGACGCGCTATCCGTCCGCGCGGATCACGCACCTGAACGCACCGTTCGACTTTTCGCTGATCGACAATCTGCCCGCGCCGATCAAGCCGGACGGCGAGGTGCGGGTCGGCTTCGCGGGCAGCGTCACGCGCGCCGAGGATTTCGTCGAGATCCAGTCGGCCCTCAAGCGCTTGCGCGAGACATACGAGCACGTCACGCTGGTGTTCTTCGGCTATTGTCCGCCCGAACTGCTTGGCCAGAGCCGCGTCACGTTCGTCCCGCATGTCGCGTCGTATTCGGAATTCATCCGGCTGAAGGCCTCGTACGGGCTCGATATCGGCCTCGCGCCGATGGCCAATCTCGCGTCGAACCTGTACAAGACCAACAACAAGTACCGCGAATACGGTGCGATGCGGATCGCCGGCATCTACACGAATACGTCCCCGTACAAGGAGAGCGTAACCGATGGCGTGACCGGGCTCCTCGTCGAGCACAATCCGGATGCGTGGTATCGCGCGCTCGAGACGCTGGTGACGGACCGCGCGCTGCGCGAACGGATCGCGGACGCAGCCTGTGCGGACATCCGGCAGAACTATGCGCAGGACGTGGTCGCCGCGCAATGGCGCGAGTTCCTGGCCGATTTCGCCGACGAAGCGCAGGCGGCCGGCAGTTCGGGCGCCGCGAAGACCGGCCGCGCGAGCGTTGCCTATATTCGCGCGCAGCGCTGGCTCGGCCATACGAAGATCCGCGCGCTGGTGTTGCAGGCCCGCGCCCGGACGAAGGTCTCGCGCGCTGCCAGACGCTTCTCCGGGAAGCACAACCGATGAGCGCGAATCACGCCAACGGGCTGGCGCATCAGGCTGTCGACGAGGACCGCGTCGCGGCCGTCATCGTCACGTACAACCCGGATCCGCTGACGCTCGGTGCGATGCTCGACGCATTGCGCTCGCAGGTCGACCGGATCGTGATCGTCGACAACGGGTCGCAGCCGGCCGTCGCGGGCCCGCTCGCCGCACTTGCGGCGCAATACGATTGCGTGTTCGACACGCTCGGCGAGAATGCCGGCATCGCGACCGCGCAGAATCGCGGCATCGAGCGCGTCCGCCGTCTCTACGACGACGTGCCGCGCGAGCGGCAATACGTGCTGCTGCTCGATCATGACAGCATTCCCGCCGCCGGCATGGTCGCGCGCCTCGTCGCCACGGACCGCCAGTTGCGTGCGCGCGGCGTGCGCGTCGGCGCGGTCGGCCCGGTATCGGTCGATCGGCGCACGGGCACGCATGCGCGTTTCATCGTGGCCGGCCGCTTCTGGCTGAACCGGGTGCCGGTTGCCGACGACGGCGATGCCGCATTGCGCGTCGATTTCCTGATCGCGTCCGGCACGCTCGTGCGCGGCGATGTATTCGACGCCGTCGGCGGCATGGATGAACGTCTGTTCATCGATCACGTCGACACCGAATGGTGCCTGCGTGCAGTGCATCGCCGCTACGCGCTGTTCGCGGTGCGCGAGGCGTTCCTGGAGCACTCGCTCGGCGACGAAGTGATTCCGATCTGGCTGGGCCGGCGGCGCGAAGTCTTCGTTCATTCGCCGGTCCGCGACTACTATATGTGCCGGAATACGCTGCTCGTCTTGCGCGGCATCCCGATGCCGCTCGCATGGCGTGCGTTTCTCGTCGTGCGCATGCTCGGATCGGTCGCGTTCTTCGGCCTGGGCGTCGCGCCGCGGGGCGTCAGGCTGCGGCGGATGTGGCAGGGCCTGCGTGACGGATTCGCGGGGCGCGGCGGGACGCGCGGGTTCTGAGCAACGCGCTTGAGACCAGCTTTTTCACCGCGGATCGGGATGCCTTCGGGCATCCGGGCCGCCCAAGAGGCGACGCAGCCACGATTTCATGAGTTCTGACAACATGCCGCCGATCCAGCGTGCGAGCCTCTCCATTTCGATCGTCGTGTACCGCCCGGACGAAGCGTTGCTGGCGCGCACGATGTCGAGCCTCTCGCAGGCTTGCGCATACGCGCGCGCGCGCCTGCCGGATTTCGAGGCCGAGCTGGTCCTGGTCGACAACGGCGGCCTGGGCGACGTGTCGGACGCAGAGCGCGCGCTGCGCGCGAGCGGTGTGCCGTGCGCGATCGTGTCGGGTCACGGCAACGTCGGCTACGGACGCGGCCACAACCTGGCGATCGAGCAGACCGAAAGCCGCTATCACCTCGTCCTGAATCCCGACATCGACCTCGCGCCGTCCGCGCTGTTCACCGCGCTCGCGTTTCTCGACGCGCATCCGCAGGCGGGCCTGCTGACGCCGAGCATCCGCGACGACGACGGCGGGCTGCAGTATCTGTGCCGCCGCTTCCCGACGCTGATCGACCTGTTCGTGCGCGGCTTCGCGCCGGCCGGCGTGCGCCGCCGCTTCGCCGCGCGGCTCGCGCGCTACGAGATGCGCGACCTGATCACCGAGCGCGACCCGCTGTGGGATCCGCCGATCGTCAGCGGCTGCTTCATGCTGTTTCGCACCGACGTGCTCAAGCGGCTCGACGGCTTCGATCCGCGCTACTTCCTGTATTTCGAGGATTACGACCTGAGCCTGCGCACGCACGAAGTCGCGCGGGTCGCCTACGTGCCCGCGGTGCAGGTCGTGCACCACGGCGGCGGCGCGTCGCGCAAGGGGTGGGCGCACATCCGGATGTTCGCCGCATCCGCGTTCCGCTTCTTCAACCGCTTCGGCTGGAGGCTGTGGTGAGTCATATCGTCGTGAGCGGCGCGAACGGGTTCGTCGGGCGCGCGCTGTGCCGGCTCGCGCTCGAACGCGGCCATCAGGTGACCGCGCTCGTGCGGCGGCCGGGCGGCTGCGTGCCGGGCGTGCGCGAATGGGTGCATGCGGCGGCCGATTTCGACGGCATCGACGCGGCGTGGCCCGCTGGCCTGCGCGCGGACTGCGTCGTTCATCTGGCGGCGCGTGTGCACGTGATGCGCGACGAGGCCGCCGATCCGCAGGCCGCATTCGACGCGACGAACGTCGCCGGCACGCTGCGCCTCGCCGGCGCGGCGCGCGCGCATGGCGCGTCGCGATTCGTGTTCGCGAGCAGCGTGAAGGCGATCGCGGAGGTGGACGAAGGCGTGCCGCTCGCCGAGGACGTGCCGCCGCGCCCGCAGGATCCGTACGGGCGCTCGAAGCTGAAGGCCGAGCGCGCGCTCGCCGAGCTGCGCGCAGCGAACGGCCTCGATGTCGTGATCGTGCGTCCGCCGCTCGTCTACGGCCCCGGCGTGCGCGCCAATTTCCTGCAGATGATGAACGCGGTATCGCGTCGACTGCCGTTGCCGCTCGGAGCGGTCGACGCGCGGCGCAGCATCGTGTTCGTGGACAACCTGGCCGACGCGCTGCTGCGCTGCGCGGTCGACCCGCTTGCCGCGAACGGTTGCTTTCATGTCGCGGATGACGATACGCTTTCAGTTTCCGCGATGCTGCGGGCGATCGGCCGCGCGCTCGGCAAGCGGGCCGTGCTCGTGCCGGTGCCGGTCGCGGTGCTGTGCGCCGCCGGTGCGCTGGCCGGGCGCGCGGACCAGATCGACCGGCTGACGCGAAGCCTGCAGCTGGACACGTCCCATCTGAAGGACGTGCTCGCGTGGCAGCCGCCGTATACGACAGAGCAGGGGCTCGCGCGAACCGCGGCATGGTTCAACGCGCGCCACCATGACGAATGATCCGATGCACTTTGCCATGAATTCCTGGAGCGGGGCGCTGGCCGTCGCGCTCGTCGCGGCGGTCGCCACCACGGTGATCCTGCGCTTCCTGCTGGCCACCGGCCTCGCATGGCGTCTCGCGACCGACGTGCCCAACCAGCGCTCGCTGCACGTGCGCCCGACGCCGCGAGTCGGCGGCCTGGGCATCGCGCCGGTCTGCATCGCGGCGTTCCTGTGGGTCGCGCCGAGCCTGTGGCTGATCGCCGCCGGCGTGCTGTTGCTCGCCGCCGTCTCGCAGATCGACGACCGGCGCGGCCTGCCCGCGCGCGTGCGGTTTGCCGCGCACCTGTGCGCGGTGGCGGCGCTACTCGCCGCCTATCCGGCCGGGCCGTGGTGGGCGCTCGCCGCGATCGGCTTCCTGATGCTGTGGCTGATCAACCTGTACAACTTCATGGACGGCGCGGACGGCCTCGCGGGCGGCATGGCGATGTTCGGCTTCGGCGCCTACGCGTATGCGGCGCTGGCCGGCGGCGGGCAGGCGTCTGCCGATCTGGCCCTGGCGGCGGCCGCCGTCGCGGGCGCCGCGTTCGGCTTCGTGCTGCTCAATTTCCATCCGGCGCGCCTGTTTCTCGGCGATGCGGGGTCGATTCCGCTCGGCTTCCTCGCCGGCGCGCTCGGCTACTGGGGATGGCGGTGCGGCGCGTGGCCCGTCTGGTTTCCCGCGGTGGTGTTCGCGCCCTTTATTGCGGACGCATCTGTAACACTTCTGCGACGTTTGTTACGTGGCGAAAAGTTCTGGGAAGCGCACCGCGAGCATTATTATCAGCGGATGGTGCGTTCCGGTATCGGGCACAGGCGCACCGCCTTGTACTGGTACCTCGTGATGCTCGCAGGCATAATGGTCGCCGTATGGGCATTAGGCCGTCCCGCACTGCAGCAATGGAGTCTCGCCGCCGCCTGGTATGGCGTGCTGGCGTGTATCGGCGCCGCGATCGATCTTCGCTGGCGTCGCGCACGGATATCCGCTGACAATAAATCTTGAGGTCTCTCGCCGATGTTGCGTTCCAAGGCATCATGGCTGTCGCTGAGTGCTTTCCTGTTCGACGTGCTGGCGGTGGTTGCCGCTTGGCTGTTCGCCTATCTCGTCCGTTTCAACGGCAGCATCCCGCCTGATTTCCTCGGCGGCGCGCTCACCGCGCTCGCCTGGGTGCTGCCCGTCTACGCGCTGATGTTCCACGTGTTCGGGCTGTATCGCGGCCTGTGGGTGTTCGCGAGCCTGCCCGACCTGATGCGGATCTCGAAGGCGCTTGCCGGCGGCGGCGTGATCGTGATGATCGGCGCCGTGATGTTCCAGCCGTCGCCGATCATCCCGCGTTCGGTGCTGCTGGTGTCGCCGCTGATGCTGTTCCTGATGATGGGTGGCGCACGGGCGTTGTACCGCGCGACGAAGGAGTTCTACCTGTACGGCGGGCTCGTCGGGCAGGGCAAGCCGATACTCGTGCTCGGCGCGGGCACGGCGGGCGCGAGCCTCGCGCGCGAGCTGTCGCGCTCGGGCGAATGGCGGCTCGTCGGCCTGCTCGACGACGACGTGACCAAGCAGGGGCGCGAGATTTACGGCTACAAGGTGCTCGGTTCGTTCAACGACCTGAAGCACTGGACCGATGCGCTGAAGGTCGAATACGCGATCATCGCGATTCCGTCGGCCACCGTCGAGACGCAGCGCCGGGTTGCGACGCTGTGTGTGCGGGCCGGCGTGAAGGCGATGGTGCTGCCGTCGCTGACCGCGTTGATGCCGGGGCAAGGCTTCCTGTCGCAGGTCCGGAACATCGACCTCGAGGATCTGCTCGGCCGCGACGCGGTGACGATCGACACGCCGCACGTCGAAGCGCTGTTGCGCGGCCGCGTCGTGATGGTGACGGGCGCGGGCGGCTCGATCGGCTCCGAGCTGTGCCGGCAGATCCTGCGCTTCGCGCCTGCGCAGCTCGTCGCGTTCGACCTGTCCGAATATGCGATGTACCGGCTGACCGAAGAGCTGCGCGAGCGCTTCCCGGGCCAGCCCGTCGTGCCGATCATCGGAGACGCGAAGGATTCGCTGCTGCTCGATCAGGTGATGGCGCGCCACGCGCCGCACATCGTGTTCCATGCGGCGGCGTACAAGCACGTGCCGCTGATGGAAGAGCTGAACGCATGGCAGGCGCTGCGTAACAACGTGCTCGGCACGTACCGGGTCGCCCGCGCGGCAATCCGCCACGACGTGCGCCACTTCGTGCTGATCTCGACCGACAAGGCCGTGAACCCGACCAACGTGATGGGGGCGAGCAAGCGTCTCGCGGAGATGGCATGCCAGGCGCTGCAGCAGACGAGCGAGCGCACGCAGTTCGAGACGGTGCGCTTCGGCAACGTGCTCGGTAGCGCGGGCAGCGTGATTCCGAAGTTCCAGCAGCAGATCGCGAAGGGCGGGCCGGTGACGGTCACGCACCCGGAGATCACGCGCTTCTTCATGACGATTCCGGAAGCGTCGCAACTCGTGCTGCAGGCATCGAGCATGGGGCGGGGCGGCGAGATCTTCATTCTCGAGATGGGCGAGCCGGTCAAGATCGTCGATCTCGCGCGCGACCTGATCCGCCTGTACGGTTTCTCCGAAGGGCAGATCCGCATCGAGTTCACGGGGCTGCGGCCGGGCGAGAAGCTCTACGAGGAGCTGCTGGCCGATGACGAAACGACGACGCGCACGCCGCATCCGAAGCTGCGGATCGCACGGGCCCGCGAAGTGCCGGACAACCTGCTCGACGAACTGCTGCCGTGGCTGATGCAGCATCGTGTGCTCGGCGACGACGAAGTGCGGCGCGACCTGCGGCGCTGGGTGCCCGAGTACCAGTCGGCGATCGCGCCGGTGTTGCAGAGCGTGCCGAGCCGCGCCGCGTCGAACGAGTGAAGTTCGCGGGTCCGCCAGCCGGCGGGCCGGGCCGGACCGGCAACAAAAAAGCGCCCGCGGGGCGCTTTTTTGTTGTGTCACGAACGTCGCTGCCGGCTCAGTGAATGCGCCGATGCTTGCGCACCACCATCCACCGCGGCGTCCTGAACCGCACGATGCTGATATACAGCCACACATAGGTCAGCGCGAACAGCACGACGAACGCAAAAAGGTGCACCGTGTGCCGCCAGAACAGCGTTGCCGGAATTACGGCGACGAGGCACAGCAGCCACAGATACGGCGACGTCAGCGAATTGCGCCGCGTCAGGTCGTGCGCGTGCTTCGTGCCGACGGCCCAGCGCATCAGGCGCTTGTAGACGAGCATGTGCAGGTGCACGCCGTCCGGAATCCCGGGCGACATCCCGCGAACGAACTTCTTCCGGTAGATCGAAAAGCAGGTCTCGAAGATCGGATACATGAACAGCAGCACCGGGTACCACGCGGACACCTCGCGGTGCCGCATCACCAGCATGATCGCGAGTTCCGCGAGCATGAAACCGATGAAGTACGCGCCGCCGTCGCCGAGGAAGATCAGCCCGGCCGGGAAGTTCCACACGAAGAAGCCGATCACCGCGCCCATCATGATGAAGCATGCCGACATCACGACCGGGTCACCGACCTGGAACGCGACGTACGCGAGCGATGCGAACATCATGAAGCTGACCATCGACGCGAGCCCGTTGAAGCCGTCGATGATGTTGACCGCGTTCGCGAGCGCCGCGACTGCGAGCACGGTCACGCCGAACGAAATCGCGACGTAGCCGAGCAGGAAGTCGAGCGGCGGCACGCTGATGCGCGTGACCGCGATGTTCAGCGCCGCGAACGCGAGCGCGGCCGCACCCATCGTGCACAGCAGCCGCGCGCGCGGCGACACGCGCTTGGTCAGGTCCTCGACGAGCCCGGACAGGAACGCCGGCATCCCGCAGCCGACGAGGCCGAGCACGCTGCCGGCGATCGTCGGGTAGCGCTCCAGCAGAATCAGCGCCGATACGACGACCCCGGCCAGGATCCCGACGCCCCCGACGCGCGGCACGGGCCGCACGTGGAATTTCTGCACGCCGGCCAGATCGCTGTCGACCGAAAATCGCTCGTGCAGATGCGCGTAACGCACGATGAAGAGCGTGACGAGCAGGGACACGATGAAGCCGGACGCGAAGCTGAGCATGGGATCGCTCGGAAATGGGACAGCGGATTATACAAAACCGCGCGGGTTGTTTTCCTGCCAGCGCCAGTGGTCCGCGCACATTTCGTCGAGGCCGAATTTCGCGCGCCAGCCGATCACGTCGGCGGCCGCCTGCGGGTTCGCGTAGCACTCGGCGACGTCGCCCGGGCGGCGCGCGACGAGTTCGTACGGCACCGGCCGGCCGGACGCCTTCTCGAACGCGCGCACCACTTCGAGCACGCTGTAGCCCTGGCCCGTCCCGAGGTTCACGACGAAGCTCGCATCGCGCTTCACGAGCGCGTCGAGCGCGGCGATGTGCCCTTGCGCGAGATCGACGACGTGAATGTAGTCACGCACGCCCGTGCCGTCCGGCGTCGGGTAGTCGGAGCCGAACACGCGCAGCTTATCGAGCTTGCCGACCGCGACCTGCGCGACATACGGCATCAGGTTGTTCGGGATGCCGGCCGGATCCTCGCCGATCTGCCCGCTCGCATGCGCGCCGACCGGGTTGAAGTAGCGCAGCGTCGCGATCCGCCACGTCGGATCCGACACTTCGAGATCGCGCAGGATCTGTTCGGCGATCAGCTTCGACTGGCCGTACGGGTTGGTCGCCGACAGCGGGAACGATTCGTCGATCGGCGAACGCTCCGGCACGCCGTACACGGTTGCCGACGAGCTGAACACGAACTGCCGTACGTTGCGCTCGCGCATCACCTTGAGCACCGTGAGCAGGCCGCCGATGTTGTTCTGGTAGTACTCGAGCGGCTTCGCGACCGATTCGCCGACCGCCTTGAGCGCCGCGAAATGGATCGTGCCGGTGATCGGGTGCGCGTCGAATACCTTCGCGAGCGCGGCTTCGTCGCATACGTCGACCTGATGGAATGCGGGCGTCTTGCCGGTGATCTGCGCGATGCGCCGGATCGATTCGGCCTTGCTGTTGACGAGGTTGTCGACGATGACGACGTCATAGCCGTGATCGAGCAGCTCGACGGCGGTATGCGAGCCGATGTAACCGGCGCCACCCGTCACGAGAATCGTTCCTTTCGCTGTCATGGTTTCCGCTCCTTCAGAGATTGACGCCAGTCAAGGCGCGTATGGTGATTGTGTAGCGTTCGATGACCTTCTGTTCGTCGAATTCGGCGACCACCTTCTGCCGGCCGCGCGCGCCCATCGCCGCGCGTCCGGCGGCGCCGAGCTCGATCATCTGCGTAACGCGCGCAGCGAGGCTCGCGCTGTCGCGCACGGTGCACAACAGGCCCGTCTCGCCGTCGGCGACGACGTCGCGGCAGCCCGGCACGTCGGTCGCGACGATCGGGCGCGCCATCGCGGACGCCTCCATCAGCGTGCGCGGCACGCCTTCGCGGTATGACGGCAGCACGACGCAGTCGGCCGCGGCGATGTGCGGCCGCACGTCGTGCGCTTCGCCGAGATACTCGACGACGCCTTCGCGCACCCACGCGTCGACGTCGGCGCGGCCGATCGCGCTCGGGTTGTCGACGCCGAGCGGGCCGAGCAGCTGGAAGCGCGCATGCGGATAGCGCGCGCGCACCGCGCGGGCAGCCTCGACGTACTCGCGCACACCCTTGTCCCACAGCAGCCGGCCGATCAGGATGAAGACGGGCGCGTCGCCCGCGGGCAGCGGCACCGGCGCGAACTGCTCGAGGTCGACGCCCTCGCCGTGCAGCAGGCGCGCGCGGTCCGGATGCGCGAGCAGCCGTTCGTCGGAGAAGGTCGCGAGATCGTCGCGGTTCAGGAACCAGACTTCACGCGGGAAGCGGAACGCAAAGCGGTAGAGCCGCTTTGCGATGCTCGCCGCGCGGCTCTTCTGGATGAACACGTAGCCGAGCCCGGTCGTCACCGCGATCGACGGCACGCGTGCGAGCCATGCGGCGACGGAGCCATAGATGTTCGGCTTGATCGTGTAGTGGAACACGAGGTGCGGCTTGAGCGCACGGTAATGGCGATACAGCGCGGCGAGCGTGCCGAGATCCTCGCGCGGGCTCGTGCCCTTCGACGCGACCGTGAGCGGCACATAGCGGCAGCCCATCTGCTCGAGCAGCGGCACCGTGCGGTCGTGCGGCGCGGCGACGATCACCTCGGCGCCGCGTGCGACGAGCATCCGGATCAGCCCGTGGCGATACGTATGGATCGCCCAGGCCGTGTTGCAGACGAGCACGATGCGCAGCGGGGAGGTGACGGTCATGAAAAAAAGAAAAAATAATGCGTCGAAATTGCCGAAACAGCGTCAAGTGGATGGCCGCGCCGCGAACAACGTCTGCTTGATCCGCTGCAATGTCCGGTATGGGGTCACGAAATGCAGCAGGT
Organism: Burkholderia sp. Ac-20353; assembly: GCF_017104785.1. Classification (NCBI taxonomy): domain Bacteria; kingdom Pseudomonadati; phylum Pseudomonadota; class Betaproteobacteria; order Burkholderiales; family Burkholderiaceae; genus Burkholderia; species Burkholderia sp. Ac-20353. Next base: position 26,379 of record NZ_JAAGPL010000090.1, read on the forward strand.
TCTTCGCGAGGCCGGCCCAGTCGTACGGGTTCAGCACGTTGAAATGGCGCAGCAGCAGTGCGAGTGTCGACATCAGTTGCCGGCGACGTTTGGTCGCGCTGATCCCGCCTTCGTTGAGCTCGTAGTAGAGGCCGAGTTCGGGCAAATTCGCGCAATCGTAGCGTTGCATTAAGCGCAAAAAAAGATCGAGATCCTCGGCGGCGCGATATTTCGCGCGGTAATTGCCGACTTCGCGCACGGCATCGACGCGCAGCATGACAGAAGGATGCACGAGCGGCGAGCGCAGAAAGCGCGTGCGGCGCAGCGCGCGCGGATCGGCGGGCGGCGTCAGCATGAAGCGCGGCTCGCCGGCGCGCGACACGACCTGCGTCCACATGCCGACGCAGGCGACGCGCGGATGCGCATCGAGATATGCGCGCTGCTTCGCGAGCCGCTGCGGTGCGGCGAGATCGCCGGCGTCGATGCGGGCCGCGTAGCGGAAGCCGCGTGCGGCGAGCGCGTCGATGCCGGCCTCGAGCGCGCGCTCGATCCCGCCGTTCTGCGGCATGCGCAGCACCTCGACCGCGAGGCCCGGCAAATCAGGCACCGCGATGGGCGGCGTGCTGCCGTCGTCGACGACCAGTACGTGCACGGGCGCATCCTCGTGAAACGACGCGAGGGACCGGATGACGTCGTCGTTCGCGTTGTACGCCGGCATCAGGACAGCCACGTCGTCGAGCGGGCCGGCATTGCGCGATGCGGAAATAGGGGACGTCATGGGCGCAGCTTGAAACGGATGTAATAAAAGTTGACGGCGGCGGCGGCCAGGTAGCCGCCCGCGAGCCCGACGAGTGCGCCGTACAGGCCGAGGCGCGGGATCGCGAGCACGTTGACGAGCGCGGCGATCGCGAGCGCGAGCACCCATTTCGTCAACAACACGAATTTTGCTTGATATTTGAGAACGATAAGATTGCCTATCGCCTCGATGCCGGCCGGCACGGACAGCCAGACGGCCCAGCGGAAGATGTCGACCGACGCTTCGTAGCCTGGCCCGAACACCTTGCCGACGACGAGCGGGGCGAGCGCGTCGAGCACGAGCGCGCCGGCGGTCATCAGCGCGGCCGTCATCGCGATCAGCCGGACGATGTTGCGGCGCAGTTGCGCGATGTCCTGCACGCGGTAGACGAATGCGGGTGCGATCGTCTGCGCGAGCATCAGCGCGAGCGTGATCCAGTTCTCGTTCAGCTGCTGCGCGGCCGCGTAGCGGCCGAGATCGGCGAACGACACGTGGCGCTCGAGCATCAGGCGGTCGAGCTTGAGGAACAGGTACATGCAGATGAGGCCGAGCCAGAACACCGTGCCGGCCGTCGCGAAATGCCTGAACAGCGGCCGGTCGAGCGTCCAGCCGAGCGTGCCGCCGTTGCGCTGCCGGTAGTACAGCAGCAGGACGATGCCGATCGCGGCGGCTTCGAGTGCCCACAGCCACGAGAAGGGCGCGGGGCCGGCGGCGGCGCGCACCAGCAGCCACACGAGCACGGCCTTGACGAGCGCGGTGGCCATGCTGGTAACGAGCTGCGGCTTGCTGTAGGTCTGGCTTTGCAGCCACGCGTTGACGACGCCGACGAACGGTTCGCGGAAGATCATCGTCACCGCGAGGCCGGCGAGCATCGCGCCGACGAGCGGGTCGAACGCGCCCGCGGCGATCGCGATCCAGGTCGCGGCGAGCGCGGCGGCCGATACGGCGATGCGCAGCGCGAACGCGCTGCCGAGCACCGCGCCGAGCTGGCCGGCCGGCCGCTGCACGATGGTCGGAACGAGGATTTCCGCGCCGCACACCCAGGTGAGCGGCGCCAGCACGAGGAGTAAGGTATTCGCATACTGCCATTTGCCGAACACGTCCGGCCCGAAATATCGGGCCAGAAGGCCGCTGATCGCGATCGCGACGCCAATCTGCGTGAGCCGTTCGAGTCCGAGCCAGACGAGGTTCGCGACGGCTTTCGCGACATCCGGGTTCGCGAAGCGCTTCAGCATGGCGCGACGCGGCGGTGCCCGCCCGTAACGGCCAAAATGGCGCCGGAAGGCGCCAGCATAGAGGCGGCGGGACGGCTAGGCATTAAAATGGGCGGCATCCGCGTAATCAAAACCAGCGATTATAAGTTGGATCGGGGTCCCGCCAGCCATCCCGATCAACGCCGCCGCGCCGGGTGTCAGGCCGGGCACCGGCAACGAGGCGGCCAGAATTTTCCATGCACGCAACCGAGAGTGAATCGATGATTTCCCAATCCATCTTCAAGGCATATGACATTCGCGGCGTGGTCGGCAAGACGCTCGACGCCGACGTGGCGCGCGCGATCGGCCGTGCGTTCGGCAGCGAAGTGCGCGCGCAGGGCGGCGATGCGGTCGTCGTCGCGCGCGACGGCCGCCTGTCCGGGCCCGAGCTCGTCGGCGCGCTCGCCGACGGCCTGCGTGCGGCGGGCGTCGATGTCGTCGACGTCGGCATGGTGCCGACCCCGGTCGGCTATTTCGCGGCCAGCGTGCCGCTCGCGCTGAAGGGCGGCGAGCGCCGTGTGGATTCGTGCATCGTCGTGACGGGCAGCCACAATCCGCCGGACTACAACGGCTTCAAGATGGTGCTGCGCGGCGCGGCGATCTACGGCGAGCAGATCCAGGCGCTGTACAGCCGCATCGTCGATGAGCGCTTCGAGTCGGGCAGCGGCGAATACGAGCAGTTCGACGTGGCCGACCAGTACATCGCCCGCATCACTAGCGACATCAAGCTCGCACGGCCGCTGAAGATTGTCGCCGACGCCGGCAACGGCGTTGCCGGGCCGCTCGCGACGCGCCTGTTCAAGGCGCTCGGCTGCGAGCTCGTCGAGCTGTTCACCGATATCGACGGCAACTTCCCGAACCACCACCCCGATCCCGCGCACCCGGAAAACCTGCAGGACGTGATCCGCGCGCTGAAGGAAACCGACGCCGAGATCGGCTTCGCGTTCGACGGCGACGGCGATCGTCTGGGCGTCGTCACGAAAGACGGCCAGATCATCTATCCGGACCGCCAGCTGATGCTGTTCGCCGAGGAAGTGCTGTCGCGCAACCCGGGCGCGCAGATCATCTACGACGTGAAGTGCACGCGCCATCTCGCGCAGTGGGTGCGCGAGAAGGGCGGCGAGCCGCTGATGTGGAAGACGGGCCACTCGCTCGTGAAGGCGAAGCTGCGCGAGACGGGCGCGCCGCTCGCGGGCGAGATGAGCGGCCACGTGTTCTTCAAGGATCGCTGGTACGGCTTCGACGACGGCCTCTACACGGGCGCGCGGCTGCTCGAGATCCTCGCGAAGACGGCCGACCCGAGCGCGCTGCTGAACGCGCTGCCGGACGCGATGAGCACGCCGGAACTGCAGCTCAAGCTCGAGGAAGGCGAGAACTTCCGCCTGATCGCGCAGCTGCAGAAGGAAGCGAAGTTCGACGGCGCCGACGAAGTCGTGACGATCGACGGCCTGCGCGTCGAATACCCGGACGGCTTCGGCCTCGCGCGTTCGTCGAACACGACGCCGGTCGTCGTGCTGCGCTTCGAGGCCGAGACGCAGGAAGGCCTGGAGCGCATCCAGGAAGACTTCCGCCGCGTGCTGACGGCGGCGAAGCCTGACGTGAAGCTGCCGTTCTGAGCGCGGGCGGCGGCGTGGCCGCCGCCGGCGCGATAAAATCGCGTCTTTATGTCTGTCGCCGGCCGCCAGCCGGCGTTTTTTCAGCGTGCAAAAGATCCTGATCGTGCGCGTGTCGTCGCTGGGCGACGTCGTGCACAACATGCCGGTGATCGCCGACATCCGGCGGCGCCATCCCGATGCGCAGATCGACTGGCTCGTCGAGGAAGGCTTCGTCGACCTCGTGCGGCTCGTCGACGGCGTGCGCAACGTGCTGCCGTTCTCGCTGCGCCGCTGGCGCAAGAAGCCGTTCGCGGGCGCGACCTGGCGCGAGATCCGCGCGTTCCGCAAGCGGCTCGCGGCCGAGCGCTACGACCTCGTGATCGATTGCCAGGGGCTCATCAAGACCGCATGGGTCGCCAGCTGGGCGCGCGGGCCGCTCGTCGGCCTCGGCAACCGCACCGACGGCGCCGGCTACGAATGGCCCGTGCGCTTCTTCTACCGCAAGCGCGTGCCGATCGAGCCGCGCACACATGTGATCGAGCGGTCGCGGCAGCTCGTCGCGGCCGCGCTCGGCGATCCGGCGCCAACCCCGGCCGATCCGGTCGACTTCGGTCTCGACACGGCTGCGGCATCGCGCGCGGTCGCCGCGCTCGGGCTGAACCTGCCGGTGCCGTACGTCGTGTTCGTCCATGCGACGTCGCGCGCCGACAAGCAATGGCCGGACGCCGCGTGGATCGAGCTCGGCCAGTCGCTCGTGCGGCGCGGCGCATCGCTCGTGCTGCCGTGGGGCAACGACGCGGAGCGCGCGACGAGCGAGCGGCTCGCGAAGGAGTTCGGCGCGGCGGCGATCGTGCCGCCGAAGCTGTCGCTGCCGGCGGTCGTCGGCCTGATCGACGGCGCGGCGGCGACAATCGGGGTTGATACAGGTCTGGTTCACATCGCGGCCGCGCTGAAGCGTCCGACGGTCGAACTGTACAATTTCGCGACGGCCTGGCGCACGGGCGGCTACTGGTCGCCGAACGTCGTCAACCTCGGCACGGCGGGGCAGCCCCCGTCGATCGCGCAAGTGAAGTCGGCGCTCGCGGGCTTCGGCCTCCTGTAACGCATCCGCGTTCCATCTGTAACCAGACCGTTGCGATCATGAGCGAATCCCAGATCATCGAAGTCTCGTCCGCCGACTGGCGCGGCCACAACCTGTCGGTGCCGCGCGAGCAGTTGCTCGCGGCGGTCGAGGAGGGCAAGGTGCTGTATTTCCCGCACCTGCGCTTCGCGATCGACGGCGGCGAGGAAGCGTTGCTCGATCCGGCGCTCGCCGATCCGAAACGCAAGAACATCAGCCTGGCGCCGAACGGCGGCGCGCTCGCCGGCGTGCTCGGCGACAGCGTCACGCAATCGGCGGTGCGCGCGCTCGTCGCGCGCTTCCAGCAGCAGGCCGGCACGCTCGTCGACGGCCTGTTTCCCGAATACCGCGGCAAGCTGCGCGTCGCGCCGACGAGCCTGCGGCTGATGCAGGTCGAAACGCGCCAGACGTCGTGGCGCAAGGACGACAGCCGGCTGCACGTCGACGCGTTCCCGTCGCGCCCGAACTACGGCGAGCGGATCCTGCGCGTGTTCACGAACGTGAACCCGGCCGGCGCGCCGCGCGTGTGGCGCGTGGGCGAGCCGTTCGAGGACGTCGCGAAGCGCTTCCTGCCACAGATCCGGCCGCAGTTCCCGGGCTCCGCATGGCTGCTCAACCTGCTGCACGTGACGAAGACGCCGCGCAGCGCGTACGACCACCTGATGCTGAACCTGCACGACAGCATGAAGGCCGATCTCGACTATCAGAAGACGAGCCCGCAGCAGACGATGCCGTTCCCGCCGGGCAGCGTGTGGATATGTTTCTCGGATCAGACTTCGCACGCTGTGATGTCCGGCCAGTTCATGCTGGAGCAGACGTTCTTCCTGCCGGTCGATGCGATGGTGCGCCGCGAATGCGCGCCGCTCGGCATCCTCGAACGCCTGAAGGGCAGGGCGCTGGTTTGAGCGCGCGCCGCAATCGACAACACGGAGTGGCTGCTTCATGCTGAGGGCGATCTATCGCGCACTGTGGTGGCTCATCGCGCCGATCGCCGTCGTGCGTCTCTACGTGCGCTCGCGCAAGGAGCGCGGGTACCGCGAACACGTCGGCGAGCGCTTCGGCTACGGGCCCGGTCGCGCGAGCGACGACCGCACGCCGCTGATCTGGGTGCATGCGGTGTCGGTCGGCGAGACGCGCGCCGCGCAGCCGCTGATCGACGCGCTGATGCAAGCGCGCCCGGACGCGCGCATCCTGCTCACGCACATGACGCCGAGCGGCCGTGCGACCGGCGAGCAGATCTTCGGCGATCGCGTGCTGCGCAGCTACCTGCCGTACGACATGCCGGGCGCGGTGCGGCGCTTCCTGCGCGCGTGGCGGCCGACGCTCGGCCTCGTGATGGAAACGGAAGTGTGGCCGACGCTGATCGACGAGTGCCGCCGCGCGGACGTGCCGCTCGTGCTGACCAATGCGCGGATGTCGGCGCGTTCGTTCAGGCGCGCCGGAAAGTTCGGCTCGGCCGCGCGCGACGTGTTCGGCGGTTTCTCGCGCGTGCTCGCGCAGAGCCCGGCCGATGCGGAGCGCCTGACGTCGCTCGGCGCGCGCAACGTGGCGGTGCTCGGCAACCTGAAGTTCGACATGACGACGCCGCCGGAACTCGCGGCGCGCGGCCATGCGTGGCGCGACGCGATCGGCGCGCGGCCCGTGTGGGTCGCCGCCAGCACGCGCGAGAACGAGGAAGCGCTGGTGCTGCAGGCGTTCGCGGCCGTGACGACGCCCGGTGCGCTGCTGATCCTCGTGCCGCGTCATCCGCAACGCTTCGCCGAGGTCGAGGCGCTGGTCGAGCGCAACGGCTTCAAATGCGTGCGGCGTTCCGCGTGGGCGGCCGATGCCGCAGCGCTCGCGGCGGGCCGTCCTGCCGCGCCACCGCTGCCGTCCGACGTGACGGTGCTGCTCGGCGACTCGATGGGCGAGCTGGGCGCGTACTATGCGGCCGCGGACGTCGCGTTCATCGGCGGCAGCCTGCTGCCGCTCGGCGGGCAGAACCTGATCGAGGCGTGCGCGGTCGGCGTGCCGGTGCTGATCGGGCCGCACGTGTTCAACTTCACGCAGGCGACTGCCGATGCGGTCGCGGCC
>NZ_JAAGPL010000091.1:0-32397 GCF_017104785.1 Burkholderia sp. Ac-20353
TGCGCTTGGCGGCAGGCTTGCGCGGCGCTGCGGAGGCTGCCGGTGCTGCCTTCGGATCCGCCGGGTCGGCCGGTTCAGCAGGATCGGGCTGCGCGGCACCCGGCGCGGCGGCGGGCTGCCCGCCCGGCTGCGTCATCGCGAGGCTCGCGAGCTGGTTGAATTGCGTCTGCAGCAGGTTCCACCATCCGGTCGGATCGAAGGCCGGGTTCTGCTCGGCGGCATCCGCGCCGGGCGGGGTGTCTGCGGCTGCAGATGCGGCTGCAGGCCCCGCGTGCGGTGCATGGGGCGTGTCGCCACGCGGTGCCGCCGCGGCCTTCGCCGCCGCGACGGCCGCATCCTCGGCGGCCGACATCGAGCTTTGCGCGAACGCACCGAACGCGCGCAGCGTCGCGAGTGTCGCGCGCTGCACCTCGAGCGCCTGGATGGCGGACTGCAGCATCCCGAGGTTCAGCTTCAGCCACTGCTCGACCGCACGCAAATCGGTGATGCGCTTGTCGAGCTCCTCGACGCTCGTGAGCGGCGCCATCATGTCGGACATGCTCGACAGCGACGGCGGCAGCCCTTGCGTGGCGCCGGGAATCGAGGCCATCGCGCCGAACGGCGACAGCCGGATCATGTCCCACATCCGGTCGACCATGTCGGCCGGTTTGAAGCCGGCAAAGCCGGAGAAAGGATTGGAGCCGGTGGTATCGGTGGTCATGCGGGCATCCTGGTTGACTGGGGGAGCGTGGCGGCCACATCGCACGGCCGCCGTGGATCGATCATAGCGCGCGTCAGAACGGCGCGCCGCCGGGGAAATCGGGTGGACGGCGCTCGCGCAGCGAACGGATGCCCTCCTGCACGTCGGGGCCCGCGAAGCCCATGAATTCGAGCGCGAGCGACGCGTCGAACGTCGGCCCGGCCGAACGCAGCCAGTTGTTGAGCGCGTACTTGGTCCAGCGGATCGCCGTCTGCGAGCCGTGCGCGAGACGCTCGGCGACCTCGTAGGCCTTCGGCAGCAGGTCGTGGTCGTCGACCGCGAGCGACACGAGGCCGATCCGCTCGGCCTCCTCGCCGCTCACCGGCTCGCACAGCAGCAGGTAGTACTTCGCCTTCGCCATCCCGCACAAGAGCGGCCACACGATCGCCGCGTGGTCGCCGGCCGCGACGCCGAGCCGCGTATGGCCGTCGATGATGCGCGCGCTCTTCGCGGCGATCGAGATGTCGGCGAGCAGCCCGGCGACGAGGCCCGCGCCGACGGCCGGCCCGTGCATCGCGGACACGATCGGCTTGCTGCAGTTGATCACGTTGTAGACGAGATCGCGCGCCTCGCGCCAGACCCGCGCGCGCACGTCGAAATCATTCGCCATCTGCTCGACGAGCGCGAGATCGCCACCCGCCGAGAAACCCTTGCCTTCGCCGCGGATCACCACGACGCGCGTGTCGGGATCGCGATCGACGTCGCGCCAGATGTCGGCCAGCTCGCGGTGCATGCGCTCGTTCGCGGTCGCGAGACCGCTCTTGTTCGCGCCTTCGCCGCTCATCACGATTTCGAGGATGCCGTGCGGCTGGCGCCGCACCTTCAGTGCTTGATAGCCGCTGTAGACGGCGAGATCGGACATGCGAAGCTCCTTGCGGAAAACCCATGGATCGAGTGTAGCCAAGCCCGCGCGGGCAAACATCGGGCGAAACCCGGCGCGCGGGCCGCAACCGGGTTGCGCCCGCGCGCGTTGCGGGGCGCTGCGGTGCGGTGCCGTGCGTTACGTTACGTCATGCAGCGCCGTCGGGCGGCGCGACCGACTGCTCGATCGCGCCGAAGATCGACTTGCCGGCGTCGTCGAACATCTCGATCTTCACGGTATCGCCGTAGCGCATGAACGGCGTCTGCGGCGCGCCGTGCTCGATCGTCTCGAGGCAGCGCTTCTCGGCGATGCAGCAGTAGCCGCGCTTCGCATCCTTGTTCGACACCGTGCCCGAACCGACGATCGAGCCGGCACGCAGGTTGCGCGTCTTCGCCGCGTGCGCGACCAGCTGGCCGAAGTGGAACACCATGTCGGTGCCCGCGTCGGGCTGGCCGACCTTCTTGCCGTTCCAGTGGACGATCATCGACCGGTGCACGCGGCCGTCGCGCCAGTGCTCGCCGAGTTCGTCCGGCGTCACCGCGACCGGCGCGAACGCAGTTGCCGGCTTGCTCTGGAAGAACCCGAAGCCCTTCGCGAGCTCGGCCGGGATCAGGTTGCGCAGCGACACGTCGTTCACCAGCGTGACGAGCCGCACGGCCTTCAGCGCGTCGTCGGGCGACACACTCATCGGCACGTCGCCGGTGATCACCGCGACTTCGGCCTCGAAGTCGATGCCCCACTCCTCGGACGGGCACACGACGTCGTCGCGCGGCCCCAGGAAATCGTCGCTGCCGCCCTGGTACATCAGCGGATCGGTCCAGAACTCCGGCGGCATCTCGGCGCCGCGCGCGCGGCGCACGAGCTCGACGTGGTTCACGTACGCGGAGCCGTCCGCCCACTGGAACGCGCGCGGCAGCGGCGCCATGCAGTTGGCCGGAGCGAACGGGAACGCGTGGCGCGCGCGGCCATGATTCAGCGCATCGTACAGGTCGCGCAGTTGCGGCGCGTAGAACGCCCAGTCGTCGAGGACGCGCTGCAGCGTCGGCGCGATCGTGTCGGCGATCACTGCGGTATGCAGGTCGCGCGACACGACGATCAGCTGGCCGTCGCGCGTGCCGTCCTTCAGCGAAGCAAGTTTCATGAGGGGAATCTGCCGTTGTAGTGACGATGGAAGGAATCTATTTTACGATGGTGAATCCGCGCGGTGCGCACGCCAGCGTACGCGCCGCGGCCGAATCGAACCCTGCCTCCTGATCGCGCGCCGCGCACCGTTGCCCCATGTCCGCCAGCCAGCTCCCAGACGACGATCTCGCCGAACCCGACACCGCCGATACCGCCGACGATGCCGCCGGCGACGGCGGCGAGAAGCTCCGCTCCGGCATCCAGTCGATCGAGGTCGGCTTCCGTCTGCTCGACGTGCTGACGAGCGAACCGCGCGCGATGATGCTGCGCGATCTCGCGCAGCGCGCGGGCATGAGCCCAGCGAAGGCGCACCGCTATCTCGTCAGCTTCTCGCGGCTCGGCGTCGTGTCGCAGGATCCGGTATCCGGCCGCTACGAGCTCGGCGGCTTCGCGCTGCAGATGGGCCTTGCGCGGCTCGCGCGCGTCGACGGCGTGAAGCTCGCGCGGATTGCGCTCACGGAACTGCGCGACCGGCTCGACCAGACGGTCGGCATCGCGGTGTGGGGCAACCAGGGACCGACGATCGTGCACTGGATGGAATCGAGCCATCCAGCGAAGGCATCGCTGAAGCTCGGCGACGTGATGCCGCTGCTCGGCTCCGCGACGGGCCTGCTGTTCGCCGCGTACCTGCCGCCCGGCAAGACCGCCGCGATGATCGAGCGCGAGCTCGCCGATACGCGCCGCTCGCCGCATCACGGCGGGCCGCGCACGCGCGCCGAGGTCGACGCGGTGCTCGCGGACGTGCGCACGCACCAGGCTGCTCGCGTCGAGGGAATGCTGCTGCCGACGATCCATGCGTTCTGCATGCCGGTGTTCGACGCGGTCGGCGAACTCGCGCTCGCGATCCTCGCGCTCGGCCACGAAGGCACGTTCGACATTGCATGGGGCGGCGAGATCGACGCCGCGCTGCGCGAGTGCGCGCAGAAACTGTCATACGAACTCGGCTATAGTCCGGACGCGCGCGACGCCTGACTTGCACCCGCGCCCCCGTGCACCATGCGCCGCGAACGCGCGGCGCATCCGACGGTCGGAATCCTGACGAGGCCCGCGCCCCGGCACACACGCTGCACGCCGCCCGCGCGCCGACCGCCCCAACCCTTCGCCGCCAGCCGATGCCGCACACCGACACCCATCCCCGCTACGCAATGCCCCGCCGCTGGCTGCGCGCGGGCATTGCGCTCGTCGTGGTGCTCGTGCTGCACGTGCTCGCCGCGTTCTGGTTCACGCGTCATCGCGAACCGTTCACGCCGCCCGCGCCCGCCGAGGTGCCCGTGCAGATCGAGCTGCTGAAACCGCAGGCGATCGAGCGGCAACCGGCGCCGCCCGCGCAGCAGCCGGTCGCAAAACCTGTCGCAACGCCGGCCGCGCCTGCACCCGCGAAGCCGGCCGCGCAATTGCGCCCGGCGCAGCAGGAACCGGTCCTGACGTCGACGCAGACCGCCGCGGAAGGCGAACCGCCGGCCGCGGCCGCACCCGGCATCGCGTCGGGCACATCCGGCGCATCGGGCACGTCGGCGGCATCCGCCGGCGGCGCGAGCGGCGCCGCGACGGCAGGCCCCGCATCGAACGGCGTCAAATATGCGGTGCCGCCATCCGGCGACCTGCAATACGACGCGTTCTACAACGGGATGCAGAACTCGACGGGCACGATCCACTGGCGCACCGACGGGCAAACGTACGAACTGTCGGTGACGATGCCCGTGCCGTTCGTCGGCCCGTTCCGCTACCGGAGCCAGGGCCGCATCGACGCGTTCGGCATTGCGCCCGACCGTTACGTCGAACAGCGCGGCAAGCGTCCCGAGGACATCGCGATCTTCAACCGCGAGATCCGGCAGGTCGTGTTCACGCGCACGCCGGACAACGTGCCGCTGCCCGACGGCGCGCAGGACCGCTTCAGCATGCTGATGCAGCTCGCGGGCCTCGTGCGCGGCAACCCGGACAAGTACCGGCCGGGCGTCACGCAGCAGTTCTTCGTGATCGACAACAACAGCGGCGAGACCTGGCCGATCGCGGTGATCGGCGACGAACAGGTGCAGACCGCCTCGGGCTTCATCGCGACGCGGCACTTCATGCGCCTGCCGCGCCACGACGGCGACACGCGGCGCATCGACATGTGGCTTGCGCCGTCGCTCGGCTGGCTGCCCGCGCGGCTCGTGCAGACGGAACCGAACGGCACGCAGATCGAACTGCTGTGGCACGGCCAGCTCGCCGCACCCGCCAGCGCCGAGGATGCGACGCCCGGCACGGGCCACGCACCGGCGCCAGCGGCCGGCGCTTCGGCTCCGGCCGCACCGGACACGTCACCCGCGCCAATCATGTCACCCGCACCGGGCTCGTCACCCGCGCCGACTGCATCGCCCGCACCGGCCCCTGCTCCCGCACCGGCAGCGCCCGCTTCATCGCCGTCGGCACCGCCAGCCGCATCGACTGAGGTATCCTGACAGCTCGCGCGCTGACGCGCGAATCGGCAAACAAATCGGCAAATTCGACCGATGCCCTACCACAAAGATCGTCACTAAAGATCGACAGTCATGTGCCGTAAAATTAGGCATGACACTCTTTAACAACTATTTCGGTACACCGGACCACAATAGGAAACGTTTAGCAGATATCGGCTTCTAACCGATACACCCCATGCAACGGGAACGGGGTGTGCAGCGCAAGCCCCTTGAAACCGGCGCAGCCTGCCCCACGTATGGGGACAACAAGGCCAGATGCCACTGCGAAGAGGAGTGCCGCCATGCAAATGATCTACAACAGCCCCAACTACTGCGTCGTCGAGTTCCCGCCGCAGGCCGGCCACCATGCGATGAATTCGGGTGGCTACGAAATCGTCGACAAGAACGCGCAGCGCGAGATCTTCATCGACGGCGAACTCGCCGAACGGTTTCGCGAACACGTCAAACAGCTGATCGACGAAGAACCGTCGCTCGACGAAGTCGACGAATTCCTCGGACAGTTCGACAGCCTGATGACGCAGCCGGTCGTCCTGCATTGACGGCACCCGGGCCCGGCGCATGATGCCACCGGGCTCACCGCACGCGGCGCGCGGTTCACCTGCGCCGCCGAGCACTCCGATTCTGCCCCCGTCCGGTCCGCCGCGCGGGGGTTTTCATTGAGCCCGCCGACACGCACCGCAGCCCCGGCGACGCGCCGCGCAAGGCCGGGCGGCACGGGGCCGCACCGGCTACAATGGCGCTTTTCCCGCTTCGCCGGTCATCCGCCATGTCTGCGACTTCATCCGCCGTTCCCGCCGCTCCGTCCGCCGCGCTCACCGCTTCGTACACGCGCGGCGCCCAGTTGCCTGCGCTGCTGCAACAGCGCATCCTGATCCTCGACGGCGCGATGGGCACGATGATCCAGCGCTACAAGCTCGACGAAGCCGCGTATCGCGGCGAGCGCTTCAAGGATTTCCCGCGCGACATCAAGGGTAACAACGAGCTGCTGTCGATCACGCAGCCGCAGATCATCCGCGAGATCCACGACCAGTACTTCGCGGCCGGTGCGGACATCGTCGAGACCAACACGTTCGGCGCGACGACGGTCGCGCAGGCCGACTACGGGATGGAAGACCTCGTCGTCGAGATGAACGTCGAATCGGCGCGGCTCGCGCGCGAGGCGGCCGCGAAATACGCGACGCCGGACAAACCGCGCTTCGTCGCGGGCGCGATCGGGCCGACGCCGAAGACGGCAAGCATCTCGCCGGACGTCAACGATCCGGGCGCGCGCAACGTCACGTTCGACGAGCTGCGCACGTCGTACTACCAGCAGGCGAAGGCGCTGCTCGACGGCGGCGTCGACCTGTTCCTCGTCGAGACGATCTTCGACACGCTGAACGCGAAAGCGGCGCTGTTCGCGCTCGACGAGCTGTTCGAGGACACCGGCGAGCGCCTGCCGATCATGATCTCGGGCACCGTCACCGATGCGTCCGGCCGGATCCTGTCGGGCCAGACGGTCGAGGCGTTCTGGAATTCGCTGCGCCACGCGAAGCCGCTCACGTTCGGCCTGAACTGCGCGCTGGGCGCGGCGCTGATGCGCCCGTACATCGCCGAGCTCGCGAAGCTGTGCGACACCTATGTGTCGTGCTACCCGAATGCGGGCCTGCCGAACCCGATGGCCGAGACCGGCTTCGACGAGACGCCCGACGTCACGTCGGGCCTGCTGAAGGAATTCGCGCAGGCCGGTCTCGTGAACCTCGCAGGCGGGTGCTGCGGCACGACGCCGGAGCACATCGCGGAGATCGCGAAGGCGCTCGCCGAAGTGAAGCCGCGCCGCTGGCCGAGCCAGTACAGCGACGCCGCCTGACGCCCGCCCCGCGCATCGCGCACGAGCACGCCCGCCCCACCCAACACGCAACGCACCACACCGCCATGACCGATCATACGATGCGCCTTGCCGGCCTCGAGCCGTTCAACGTCACGTCCGGGACGCTCTTCATCAACGTCGGCGAACGCACCAACGTCACCGGCTCGAAGGCGTTCGCGCGGATGATCCTCAACGGCCAGTTCGACGAGGCGCTCGCGGTCGCGCGCCAGCAGGTCGAGAACGGCGCGCAGGTGATCGACATCAACATGGACGAGGCGATGCTCGATTCGAAGGCGGCGATGGTGCGCTTCCTGAACCTGATCGCGTCGGAGCCGGACATCGCGCGCGTGCCGATCATGATCGACTCGTCGAAGTGGGACGTGATCGAGGCGGGCCTCAAGTGCGTGCAGGGCAAGGCGATCGTCAACTCGATCTCGCTGAAGGAAGGCGAACAAGCCTTCCGCCACCACGCGAACCTGATCCGCCGTTACGGCGCGGCGGCCGTCGTGATGGCGTTCGACGAAACCGGCCAGGCCGACACGTTCCAGCGCAAGACCGAGATCTGCAAGCGCTCGTACGACTTCCTCGTCAATGAAGTCGGCTTCCCGCCGGAAGACATCATCTTCGACCCGAACATCTTCGCGGTCGCGACCGGCATCGAGGAGCACAACAACTACGCGGTCGACTTCATCGAGGCAACCCGCTGGATCAAGCAGAACCTGCCGTACGCGAAGGTGAGCGGCGGCGTGTCGAACGTGTCGTTCTCGTTCCGCGGCAACGACCCCGTGCGCGAGGCGATCCACACCGTGTTCCTGTATCACGCGATCCAGGCCGGGATGGACATGGGCATCGTGAACGCGGGCCAGCTCGGCGTGTATGCGGACCTCGACCCGGAACTGCGCGAGCGCGTCGAGGACGTGATCCTGAACCGCCGCGACGATTCGACCGACCGCCTGCTCGAGATCGCCGACAAGTTCAAGGCAGGGGGCGCGAAAAAGGAAGAGAACCTCGAGTGGCGCAACCAGCCGGTCGAGAAGCGGCTCTCGCATGCGCTGGTGCACGGCATCACGAACTTCATCGTCGAGGATACCGAAGAAGTGCGGGCGAAGATCGCCGCGGCCGGTGGCCGCCCGATCAACGTGATCGAAGGGCCGCTGATGGACGGGATGAACATCGTCGGCGACCTGTTCGGCCAGGGCAAGATGTTCCTCCCGCAGGTCGTGAAATCGGCGCGTGTGATGAAGCAGGCGGTTGCGCACCTGATCCCGTTCATCGAGGAAGAAAAGCGCCTGCTCGCGGAAGCGGGCGGCGACGTGCGCGCGAAGGGCAAGATCGTGATCGCGACCGTGAAGGGCGACGTGCACGACATCGGCAAGAACATCGTGTCGGTCGTGCTCCAGTGCAACAACTTCGAAGTAGTCAACATGGGCGTGATGGTCCCGTGCAACGAGATCCTCGCGAAGGCGAAGGTCGAGGGCGCGGACATCATCGGGCTGTCGGGCCTGATCACGCCGAGCCTCGAGGAAATGGCGTACGTCGCGTCGGAAATGCAGCGCGACGACTATTTCCGCGTGAAGAAGATTCCGCTCTTGATCGGCGGCGCGACCACGTCGCGCGTGCACACGGCCGTGAAGATCGCGCCGAACTACGAAGGCCCGGTGGTCTACGTGCCGGACGCGTCGCGCTCGGTGTCGGTCGCGGCGAGCCTGTTGTCCGACGAAGGCGCGACGAAGTATCTCGACGAGCTGAAGTCCGACTACGAACGGATCCGCGACCAGCACGCGAACCGCAAGGCGCAGCCGATGGTCACGCTCGCCGAAGCGCGCGCGAACAAAACCAAGGTCGACTGGGCGAACTACCAGCCGGTCAAGCCGAAGTTCATCGGCCGCCGCGTGTTCAAGAACTACGACCTGAACGAGCTCGCGAACTATATCGACTGGGGCCCGTTCTTCCAGACCTGGGATCTCGCGGGTCCGTACCCGGCGATCCTGAACGACGAGATCGTCGGCGAATCGGCGCGCCGCGTGTTCTCCGACGCGAAGTCGATGCTCGCGCGGCTGATCCAGGGCCGCTGGCTGACCGCGAGCGGCGTGATCTCGCTGCTGCCGGCGAACACCGTCAACGACGACGACATCGAGATCTACACGGACGAATCACGCTCGGAAGTGCTGCTCACGTGGCGCAACCTGCGCCAGCAGAGCGTGCGGCCGGTGGTCGACGGCGTGATGCGGCCGAACCGCTCGCTCGCCGACTTCATCGCGCCGAAGGAATCGGGCATCGCCGACTACATCGGGATGTTCGCGGTGACGGCCGGCCTCGGCGTCGACGTGAAGGAAAAGCAGTTCGAAGCCGACCACGACGACTACAGCGCGATCATGCTGAAGGCGCTCGCGGACCGCTTCGCGGAAGCGTTCGCCGAGGCGCTGCACGCGCGCGTGCGCCGCGAGCTGTGGGGCTACGCGAGCGGCGAGACGCTCGACAACGACGCGCTGATCGCCGAGAAGTATGCGGGCGTCCGGCCGGCGCCCGGCTATCCGGCCTGCCCCGACCACCTCGTGAAGCGCGACATGTTCGACGCGCTGCATGCGGACGAGATCGGCATGAGCGTGACCGATTCGCTGGCGATGCTGCCGGCCGCGAGCGTGTCGGGCTTCTACCTCGCGCATCCGGACAGCACGTACTTTTCGGTCGGGAAAATCGGCCAGGACCAGCTCGAGGACTATGCGCAGCGGATGGCGCTGTCGCTCGACGACGCGCGCCGCGCGCTCGCACCGCAACTCTGACCCGCATTGCGGCGACCGGGCGGCTGCAGAAAGGCGCGCCCGGGTTTTTAGTCAGACAAATCAAAAAGCCCGCTCGAGAGCGGGCTTTTCATTGCCTTTCGTTCCTTTCGGACGGCGGCGCGCGAAGGCTCAGAAGCCCCAGTGCACGTCGGCCTCGCCGGCCTTCGCCTCGCGCAGCATCGTGAGGAACGGCGCGACACGCTGAGCAAGGCTCGGCGGCACTTCGTGGTGCGCGTGCTCGACCTCGTCCTCGTGGAAATGGCCCGCGTGCTCGGCACGCTCCTGCTTCGCCTGCGCGACGGCATCTTCCAGCTTCGAAATCGCGCGGTCCAGCTCGTCGTGCGTAATCACGCCGCGCTCGCCCAGCTGCTTGCCGACGAGACCCAGCACATATACGGCGAAATCCTTCAGCACGTCGAGATCCTGTGCCGCCTTGCTCTTGAACGTAATCATGACAAATCCCTTTTAATCTTGTTGTGCCCGCCGCGCGCGGTTGGCGAACGCCGGCAGACCGGCGTCCGGCCGCGCAGACACGGGCCGCCTGAGCGGCATATTAGCACCTGTTAAAATTCTGCGATCCCTGAAACGCGCGCTTAAAAAGCGCGCCGGCGCGCCGAGGTTCCCGGCCGCCACCAACGAAGCCTTCTACCAGCATGCTGCCAGCTCAAAAACAGACCCTCGAAGCCCTGCTCGCGGATAGCGTCAAGCAGGTCGCCCACGCCCTGAAGGGCGACGACTCCGCGTTCGTCGCGCCGGCGATCACGCTGGAGCGCCCGAAGGTCGCCGCGCACGGCGACGTCGCGTGCAACGTCGCGATGCAGCTCGCGAAGCCGCTCGGCGCGAACCCGCGCCAGCTCGCCGAGAAGATCGTCGCCGCGCTCACCGCGCAAGCAGACGCGCAAGGCCTTGTCGAGGCCGCCGAGATCGCCGGCCCGGGCTTCATCAACCTGCGCCTGACGGCGGCGGCCAAGCAGGCCGTGATCGCCGCGGTGTTCGAGCAGGGCCGTGCATTCGGCACGTCGGATCGCGAACATGGCAAGCAGGTGCTGCTCGAATTCGTGTCGGCGAACCCGACCGGCCCGCTGCACGTCGGCCACGGCCGCCAGGCGGCGCTCGGCGACGTGCTCGCGAACGTGATCGCGAGCCAGGGCTACGCGGTGCACCGCGAGTTCTACTACAACGACGCAGGCGTGCAGATCGGCAACCTCGCGATCTCGACGCAGGCGCGCGCGCGCGGCCTGAAGCCGGGCGACGCGGGCTGGCCGGAAGCCGCGTACAACGGCGAGTACATCGCCGACATCGCGCGCGACTACCTGAACGGCGAGACGGTCGCCGCGAAGGACGGCGAGCCGGTCAAGGGCGAAGGCGACGTCGAGAACCTCGACGCGATCCGCAAGTTCGCGGTCGCGTACCTGCGCCACGAGCAGGACATGGACCTGCAGGCGTTCGGCGTGAAGTTCGACCAGTACTACCTTGAATCGTCGCTGTACAGCGAAGGCCGCGTCGAGAAGACGGTCGACGCGCTGATCAAGGCCGGCATGACCTACGAGCAGGACGGCGCGCTGTGGCTGCGCACGACCGAAGAAGGCGACGACAAGGATCGCGTGATGCGCAAGACGGACGGCACGTACACGTATTTCGTGCCGGACGTCGCGTACCACGTGACGAAGTGGGAGCGCGGCTTCACGAAGGTGATCAACATCCAGGGCTCGGACCACCACGGCACGATCGCGCGCGTGCGCGCGGGTCTGCAGGGGCTGCACGTCGGCATTCCGAAGGGTTACCCCGACTACGTGCTGCACAAGATGGTCACCGTGATGCGCGACGGCCAGGAAGTGAAGCTGTCGAAGCGCGCGGGCAGCTACGTGACGGTGCGCGACCTGATCGAATGGTCGGGCGGCGCGGTGCCGGGCCAGGAGGCGGCGCCCGACCTGATCGACGAGGCGACGATCACGCGCGGCCGCGATGCGGTGCGCTTCTTCCTGATCTCCCGCAAGGCCGATACCGAGTTCGTGTTCGACATCGACCTCGCGCTGAAACAGAACGACGAAAACCCGGTCTACTACGTCCAGTACGCGCATGCGCGGATCTGCTCGGTGCTGAACGAGCTGAAGTCGCGCTACAACGTCGAGGTGGCGCAGTTGCCGGGCGCCGACCTGTCGCAGCTCACGAGCACGCAGGCCGCGTCGCTGATGCAGAAGCTCGCCGAGTATCCGGACATGCTCACGCATGCGGCGAACGAGCTGGCGCCGCACGCGGTCGCGTTCTACCTGCGCGACCTCGCTGGCGAATTCCACTCGTTCTACAATGCGGAGCGCGTGCTGGTCGACGACGAAGCGCCGCGCACCGCCCGCGCCGCCCTCCTCGCCGCCACCCGGCAGGTGCTCGAGAACGGTCTGGCGATGCTCGGCGTGTCCGCACCCGCCAAGATGTAAGCGGCCCGTACGGGGCAGCAACAGGCCGCGGCCGCGCCCGCCGTCGGATACCCGCCGTCGGATGCCCGCCGCGGCCTTTTCACGATTCTTTTTGCAGGTGACTCAAGCAATGGCACAACCACGCCGCACGTCGAAGCAATCGAAACAAGCCGGAGGAACATTTCTGGGCATCGTGCTGGGCCTGATCGTCGGCCTCGCGATCGCCGTGGTGGTGGCGCTCTACATCACGCGTTCGCCGTCGCCGTTCGTGTCGAAGGTGGCGCCGCCGCCGGCCGACAACGCCGCGAGCCAGCCGCAGCAATTCGATCCGAACCGCGCGCTGCAGGGCAAGACGCCCGGCCAGCCGGTGCCGCCGCAGGCCGCGCAGCCGACGCCGCCCAATACCGCGCCCGGCCAGGCCGGCAACCAGACGCAGCCGGGCCTGCTACCCGAACCGCAGATCGTCGAAGTGCCGCCGTCGGCCAACGGCAACGCCCCGAGCGCGTCGAATGGCTCGAACGTTTCGAACGGGTCGAGCACCTCGAATGGATCCAGCGCGTCGAACGGATCGAACGGATCGAGCGCGTCTAACGGGTCGAACGCTTCGCGCGGGTCGTCGAGCAACGGCGTCGCCGTCGCACCGAAGCCTGCCGATAGCACGCCGCCGAAGAAGCAGCAGCAGCCGCAGGCGACGGCGGGCGAAGACGACATCGCGCGCCTCGCCGCGCAAAAGCTCGCGCAGCAGCAACAGGCGCAGAAGGCACAACAGCAGCAGGCGAATGCGTCGAAGGCCACGTCGTCGACGACGGTCGCCAGCAACGCGCCCGGCAACGCCGCGAAGCCGCCGACCGCGAACGACGCGAACACCGGCTACTTCCTGCAGGTCGGCGCGTACAAGACGGAAAGCGACGCCGAGCAGCAGCGCGCGCGCCTCGGCTTCCAGGGGTTCGAGTCGAAGGTGTCGAAGCGCGACGTCAGCGGCGTCACCTACTTCCGCGTGCGCGTGGGCCCGTTCTCGAAATTCGAGGATATGAACTCGGCGCGCCAGCGTTTGTCCGATGCAGGTGTCGACACGGCAGTGATCCGCTTCACGAAGCAGTGAAACCGGCCGCGCCTACGCTGATCCCGTTACGTTTCGCTACTCAAGCAACTGATCCGACGTTCACAACATGAAAAAACTGCTCAGCACGCTTCTCCTGTCCCTGGGCCTCGTGGCCGGCTTCGCCCACGCGGCCCCGGCCGCGCCGGTGGCCGGCAAGGACTACGAGGTGATGAAGGCGCCGCAGCCGGTGTCCGCGCCGGCCGGCAAGGTCGAAGTGATCGAATTTTTCTGGTACGGCTGCCCGCACTGCTACGAGTTCGAGCCGACGGTCGAGGCGTGGGTGAAGAAGCAAGGCGACAAGATCGACTTCAAGCGCATCCCGGTCGCGTTCCGTGACGATTTCGTCCCGCACTCGAAGCTGTTCTACGCGGTGTCCGCGCTCGGCATCTCGGAGAAGGTCACGCCGGCGATCTTCAACGCGATCCACAAGCAGAAGAACTACCTGCTGACGCCGCAGGCGCAGGCCGACTTCCTCGCCACGCAGGGCGTCGACAAGAAGCAGTTCATGGACGCGTACAACTCGTTCAGCGTGCAGGGCCAGGTGAATCAGTCGGCCAAGCTGCTGAAGGACTACAACATCGACGGCGTGCCGACGATCGTCGTCCAGGGCAAGTACAAGACCGGTCCGGCCTACACGAACAGCATTCCGGGTACCGCGCAGGCCCTCGACTATCTCGTGAAGCAGGTTCAGGACAAGAAGCTTTGATCTCCGCCAGGTCCACCAGGCCCACTACCGCGCCGGCATGACTCAGCCGCTGAAGGTCTTCATCACCGGCGCGTCGAGCGGCCTCGGCCTCGCGCTGGCCGAGGAGTACGCGCGCCAGGGCGCAACCCTCGCGCTCGTCGCGCGGCGCACCGATGCACTCGACGCGTTCGCGCGACGCTTCCCCGCGCTGTCCATCACGGTCTACCCGGCCGACGTGCGCGACCCCGACGCACTCGCGGGCGCTGCCGCGGCGTTCATCGCCGCGCACGGCTGCCCGGACGTCGTCATCGCGAACGCAGGCATCAGCCAGGGCGCGGTGACGGGCCAGGGCGACCTCACGACGTTCCGCAACGTGATGGACGTCAACTACTTCGGGATGGTCGCGACGTTCGAGCCGTTCGTTGGCCCGATGACGGCCGCGCGGCGCGGCACGCTCGTCGGCGTCGCGAGCGTCGCCGGCGTGCGCGGCCTGCCGGGCTCCGGCGCGTACAGCGCGTCGAAGTCGGCTGCGGTCAAGTATCTCGAGGCGCTGCGCGTCGAGCTGCGTCCCACCGGGGTCGGCGTCGTGACGATCGCGCCCGGCTATATCCGCACGCCGATGACCGCGCACAATCCGTACCGGATGCCGTTCCTGATGGACGCCGACCGCTTCGCCGCACGCGCGGCCCAGACGATCGCGCAGCAGCGCGCGTACCGCGTGATTCCGTGGCAGATGGGCGTCGTCGCGAAGGTGCTGCACGTGATGCCGCGCTGGCTCTACGACCGCCTGTTCGAAAAGGCGCCGCGCAAGCCGAAGGCGAGCGCGCACTGAGCGGCCGGTCCGGGCGCGTGTCTGCGCGGCCGGACGGGGCTGCTTCGGCGCTGCTGGCGCGCTTGCGCCTCCCCCTCTCCAGCGCTCAAACGCCCGTTCCGTCGTCATCGCAGCCGTTTTCCGCTCAACGCGCAGCGTTCCGGCGCCTTTTTCCACGCGGCGCGCGCTTTGACGGTATGCTGTTCGTCAGCTGTGCCGGACCGGACCGAATTCCCGGCCGCGCATCCGCCTCCCGTCATCAAGCAAAAAGCACAAGCCACGTCGGAGATCCTATGCACTTCAAGCTGTTCGCCGCGGTCGCACTGGCCGCGGCCCCCGTCCTCGTCGCCGCCAAGCCGCTCACCGTCTGCACGGAATCGAGCCCGGACGGTTTCGACGTCGTGCAGTACAACTCGCTCGTCACGACCAACGCGTCGGCCGACGTGATCTTCAACACGCTGGTGTCGTACGACGAAGCCGCGAAGAAAGTCGTGCCCTCGCTCGCGGACAAATGGGACGCGAGCGCCGACGGCCTCACCTATACGTTCCACCTGCGCCCGAACGTCGCGTTCCAGACCACCGACTATTTCAAGCCGACTCGCCCGCTGAACGCCGACGACGTCGTGTTCACGTTCGAACGGATGCTCGACGACGCGAATCCGTGGCACAAGATCGCCGGCGCGAGCGGCTTTCCGCATGCGCAGTCGATGGGCCTGATCAAGCTCGTGAAATCGGTCACGAAGGTCGACGACGACACCGTGAAGTTCGTGCTGAACGAGCCGAACGCGACGTTCGTGCCGATCCTGACGATGGGCTTCGCGTCGATCTACTCGGCCGAATACGCGGACCAGTTGCTGAAGGCCGGCAAGCAGGCGGACCTGAACGCGAAACCGGTCGGCACCGGCCCGTTCGTGCTGAAGAGCTACACGAAGGACGCGCTGATCCGCTACGACGTGAACCCGACCTATTGGGGCGCGAAGCCGAAGGTCGACCGGCTGATCTACGCGATCACGCCCGACCCGTCGGTGCGCCTGCAGAAGGTGAAGGCCGGCGAATGCCAGATCGCGTTGTCGCCGAAGCCGCAGGACGTGCTCGCCGCGAAGGGCGAGAGCGCGCTGAAGGTCGTGCAGACGCCCGCGTTCATGACCGCGTTCGTCGCGCTGAACACGCAGAAGAAGCCGCTCGACAACGACAAGGTGCGCCAGGCGCTGAATCTCGCGTTCGACCGCGCGAGCTACCTGAAGGTCGTGTTCGACAACACCGCGACGCCCGCGAACAACCCGTATCCGCCGAACACGTGGAGCTACGCGAAGGACGTCGCGCCGTATGCGTACGATCCGGCGAAGGCGAAGCAGCTGCTTGCCGCGGCGGGTTTCCCGAACGGCTTCTCGACGACGATCTGGGTGCGCCCGACGGGCAGCGTGCTGAACCCGAACCCGAAAGCCGGCGCGGAACTGCTGCAGGCCGATCTCGCGAAGATCGGCGTGAAGGCCGAACTCAAGGTGATCGAATGGGGCGAGCTGATCAAGCAGGCAAAGCTCGGCCAGCATGACATCCTGTTCATGGGCTGGGCCGGCGACAACGGCGATCCGGACAACTACCTGACGCCGCAGTTCAGCTGCAACGCGGTGAAGTCCGGCATCAACTTCGCGCGCTACTGCGATCCGCAGCTCGACAAGCTGATCGCCGACGGCAAGGAAACCGCCGATCAGGGCAAGCGCACGAAGCTGTACGAAGCCGCGCAGAAGCTCATCCACGACCAGGCGCTGTGGATTCCGCTCGGCTATCCGACGGCGGCGGCGCTCACGCGCGCGAACGTCAGCGGCTATCGCGTAAGTCCGTTCGGACGCCAGAATTTCGCGACGGTGTCGGTGCAGTAACGCGCGCCCGACCGTGGCGCGCAAGCGACGGGCGTGACGGCCCGTCGCTTGCAAATCGCGCGCGGCACTTGCTACACTGCGCGCTCATTCCTCATACCGGACTCCAGCCAAAGTGAACAACTAAGCCTTCCCAAAATGTTTTCGCCGCCGCGTCACGCACGCCGCGCGAAGTTTTTCACGCATTTTCGGAGGTGCTTATGGCTGCAGCCACGCCCACCGGCGCGCTCGTCGCGCTTCATCACGTTTCCTTCCGCTTCGACGACGGCGTCACGCTGTTCGATTCGCTCGACCTTGCCATCGACCGCACGCCCACCGGTATCGTCGGCCGCAACGGTGTCGGCAAAAGCTTGCTCGCGCAACTGATTGCGGGGCGCCGCGCGCCCGCTTCGGGGACGATCGACCGGCACACGCCGGTTGTCTACGTCGCGCAGCGGCACGACGACGACGACACGCCCGCCAACACGCGGACCGTCGCGGACATCGCCGCGCTCGACGCGCCGCTCGCGGCGCTTGCGCGCCTCGCGGACGGCCGCGCGGAACCGGACGACTTCGACCTGATCGGCGAACGCTGGGATCTCGCCGAACGGTTGCGCACGGCGCTCGACGCGGCGGGCCTGCACGACGTGCAGCCCGCAACGCCCGCGCATGCGCTGAGCGGCGGACAGCTCGCACGCGTCGCGCTGATCGGCGCGCTGCTGTCGGATGCGGGCCTGCTCGTGCTCGACGAGCCGACCAATCATCTCGATGCGCCCGGTCGCGCATGGCTGCGCGCGGCGCTCGACGGCTGGCGCGGCGGGCTCGTCGTCGTCAGTCACGACCGCGCGCTGCTCGCCGACGTCGGGCGGATCGTCGAACTGACACCGCAACGCGTGCGCTCGTACGGCGGCAACTACGCGCTCTACCGCGCGCAGCACGACGCGGAACAAGAGGCCGCGCAGGCCGCGCTCGATCATGCGCGCACCGAGCGCGGGCGTGTCAGGCGCCGGCTCGAAGACGAACACGACACGATCCAGCGCCACGCGGCCGGCTCGCTTGACTACGCGAAAACGGCCAATCTGTCGTCGATGGCGCGCGAGTCGCGCAAGGGTGCGGCGCGCCACATCATGGGTCAGGTGCGGCGGCGCCAGCACGACACCAAGACGACGCTCGACGAGCGCGTGCAGCAGGCGGCCGCGCGCGTCGATGCCGCCCCGCCGGTGCTCGTGTCGCTGCCGGGCACCGAGGTCAGCGCGCGCCGCCAGCTGTTCACGCTCGACAACGCGCAACTGCCGTGGCGCGTGGCGGGAGCGGCGGACGCGATCACGTGGTCGGCGAGCGGGCCCGTGCGCATTGCGCTGACCGGTCCGAACGGCTGCGGGAAATCGACGTTGCTGAGGATGCTTGCGGGCGAGCTTGCACCGCGCGCCGGCGCATGCACGACGCACGTGAGCGCCGCGTATCTCGACCAGCGGCTCGCGCTGCTTGATCCGGACCGCTCGATCGTCGAGCAGCTCGGGCTGCTCGATACGCCGCTCGCCGAAGGCGAACTGCGCAGCCGCCTCGCGCTGCTGCAGCTCGATGCAACGCGCGCGACGCAGCCGGTCGCACAACTGAGCGGCGGCGAACGGCTGAAGGCCGCGCTGGCGTCCGCGCTATGGCGCGGCACGCCTGCGCAACTGCTGCTGCTCGACGAGCCGACCAATCACCTCGACCTCGAATCGGTGCAGGCGGTGGAAGCGGCGCTGGCCGGCTTTCCCGGCGCGCTCGTGGTCGCGTCGCACGACACCGCGTTTCTCGCGGCACTCCAACCGACGCACACGATGCGGTGGAATCGCGACGGGTGGCGCTACGAGCCCGTCGCGTGAAGGTGATGGCGCGCAGTCAGCGCGCGATGCTGAACCGCAGCACGCCGTCCTCGCCCTGCTCGCGCACGAGTTCCCCCGCGAGCCACAGCAGATTCAGGTGCGCAATCGCCTCGCCGAGCGCGAACGTCATCTGGTGGATATCGAGCTCGCGGCGGCGGAACATGATCGGCACGATGTCGGCCGCGCTCATCGGCTGTTCCGCGCAGGCGACGCTCACTTCGTCGAGGCGCGCGTCGTGGTGCGCACGCAGCTGCGCGATGCGCGTGTGCACGCCACGGAACGGCTTGCCGTGCGACGGCAACACGAGCGTGTCGGCGGCCATCGTCTCGTAGCGGCCGAGCGACTGCAGGTACAGCGCGAGCGGGTTCGCCTCCGGCTCGAGATCGAACACCGACACGTTCGTCGAGATGCGCGGCAGCACCATGTCGCCGGAGATCAGCACGCCGTCGGCGTCGCTGTGCAGCGCGCAATGTTCAGGCGAATGACCAAAACCGGTGACGACGCGCCACGTGCGCGCACCGATCGTCACCGCGTCGCCTTCGCGCAGCCGGCGATAGCGCGGCGGCACGGCCGGCACGAGATCCGAGTAGTAGCTGCGGCGGTTGCGCAGCTTGTCGAGCGACGCCGGATCGGCCAGGCCGTGGCGCGCGAAGTGATCGGCCGCGGCGCCGCCGCCGGCGTTCGAGCCGTTGCCCGCGGCCATCAGGCAGCCGAACATGTATTCGCCGAGCGTCATCCACAGTCGCGCATTCCAGCGCGACTTGTCGCCGCCCTCGCACAGCCAGTTCGCGAGCCCGAAGTGATCGGGATGGCAATGCGTGACGATCACGCGCAGCACCGGCAGCCCGTCGAGGTGCGTGTCGAAGATCCGTTCCCAGTGCTCACGGATCGCGTCCGATGCGATCCCGCAGTCGACGATCGTCCAGCCCGCCTGCCCGTCGATCTCGTCGCGCAGCAACCAGAGATTGATGTGGTCGAGCGAGAACGGCAGCGGCATGCGCAGCCAGCGCACGCCGGGCGCGACCTCGAACGTGTCGCCCGCGGCGGGCAGCGTATCGGCGAAGGGGTAGTCGAGTTGGTGTTCCAGTGCGTTCATCGGTGGGGTGTCTCGTGTTTATGCGTGCGGAGTGCGTGCGGGCCTGTGCACGGCCGGGCGACAGGGCCAACGCGGGCGTTCCGACGATTCTATCGCTCAATCGCGCAACCCGTGATCCGCGCCGCTTGCGCGGCAAATAAAGTTCGCGTCAGAATCGGTTCCGTACCCGCATCTTTACGCGAAGATGCACCGAACGGCGCACAACGACGTGCATCGTGCCGTCTGGCAATCGACTGCGCAGCAGCGGCGGATGCGCTGTAAGCGCCGACTTGGGCGCTAGAATGGCGACTGGTTCCAGCCCTTTTGAGCGAGCCTGCACGCAATGAATCACTTCCCCAAACTGCTGTCGTCGCAGATCGGCTTCGATGTCGCGCAGTCCATGCTCGAGAACTTCGATCGCCACTACCGGATCTTCCGCGAAGCGGCGATCGAAGCGAAGACGCTGTTCGAGCACGCCGACTGGCACGGGCTGCAGCGGCTCGCGCGCGAACGGATCACGTCCTATGACGATCGCGTGCAGGAATGCGTCGAGATGCTGGAAGACGAATACGACGCGGAGAACATCGACGACGAGGTGTGGCAGCAGATCAAGCTGCACTACATCGGTCTCCTGACGTCGCACCGCCAGCCCGAGTGCGCGGAGACGTTCTTCAACTCGGTGTGCTGCAAGATCCTGCACCGCTCGTACTTCAGCAACGATTTCATCTTCGTGCGCCCGGCGATCTCGACCGAGTATCTCGAGAACGACGAGCCTGCGGCCAAGCCGACCTATCGCGCGTACTATCCGGGCACCGACGGGCTCGCGGTCACGCTCGAGCGGATCGTCACGAACTTCCAGCTCGAGCCGCCGTTCGAGGATCTCACGCGCGACATCGCCTGCGTGATGCAGGCCATCCACGACGAATTCGGCCGCTTCGACGAAGCGGTGAATTTCCAGATCCACGTGCTGTCGTCGCTGTTCTTTCGCAACAAGACCGCGTACGTGATCGGCCGCATCATCAACGCGGACCGCGTGCTGCCGTTCGCGCTGCCGATCCGCCACGTGCGCGCGGGCCTGCTCGCGCTCGACACGGTGCTGCTGCGCCGCCGCCAGCTCGAGATCGTGTTCAGCTTCTCGCATTCGTACTTCCTCGTCGACATGAACGTGCCGTCCGCGTACGTCGACTTCCTGTGCACGATCATGCCCGGCAAGCCGAAGGCCGAGATCTACACGTCGGTCGGCCTGCAGAAGCAGGGCAAGAACCTGTTCTACCGCGACCTGCTGCATCACCTGTCGCATTCGAGCGACCGCTTCATCATCGCGCCGGGGATCAAGGGCCTCGTGATGCTCGTGTTCACGCTGCCGTCGTTCCCGTACGTATTCAAGATCATCCGCGACCATTTCCCGCCGCCGAAGGAGACGACGCGCGCGCAGATCATGGAGAAGTACCAGCTCGTGAAGCGCCACGACCGCCTCGGGCGCATGGCCGACACGCTCGAGTATTCGAGCGTCGCGCTGCCGCTCGCGCGGCTCGATCACGCGCTCGTGCGCGAACTGGAGCGGGAGGTGCCGTCGCTGCTCGAATACGAGGACGACAGTCTCGTGATCAAGCACATGTACATCGAGCGCCGGATGACCCCGCTCAACCTGTACCTGCAGAACGGCAGCGACGCGGAGATCGAGCATGGCGTGAAGGAGTACGGCAACGCGGTGAAGGAGCTGATGAAGGCGAACATCTTCCCCGGCGACATGCTGTACAAGAACTTCGGCGTCACGCGCCATGGCCGCGTCGTGTTCTACGACTACGACGAGATCGAGTACCTGACCGACTGCAACGTGCGCCACGTGCCGGCGCCCCGCAACGAAGAGGACGAACTGTCCGGCGAGCCGTGGTATTCGATCGGCCCGCACGACATCTTCCCCGAAACCTACGGGCCGTTCCTGCTCGGCGATCCGCGCGTGCGCGGCGTATTCTTGAAGCATCACGCGGATTTCTTCGAGCCTGCGCTGTGGCAGGCGAGCAAGGACAAGCTGCTGCAGGGCGAGCTGCCCGATTTCTATCCGTACGACGCGTCGCTGCGCTTCCGCGTACGCTATCCCGCACACTTCGACGCGACGGACGACAACGAAGGCGGCGCGCAGCGCGCCGCCTGAACCCGCGTCCCGAACCGACCCGATTTCCGCACACGGAATGCCACACCGATGAACACCAACGACCATCCGCTCTCACACCTGTTCGACAACAACGACGCCTGGGTCAAGCGCAAGCTCGCCGACGATCCGCAATACTTCTCGCGTCTCGCCGACCAGCAGGCGCCGGAATACCTTTGGATCGGCTGCTCGGATTCGCGCGTGCCGGCGAACCAGATCATCGGCCTGCCGCCGGGCGAAGTGTTCGTGCACCGTAATATCGCCAACGTCGTCGTGCACACCGACCTCAACTGCCTGTCGGTAATCCAGTTCGCGGTCGACATCCTGCGCGTGAAGCACATCATGGTCGTTGGCCACTACGGCTGCTCGGGCGTGAACGCGGCGCTGCACAACCGCCGCGTCGGCCTCGCGGACAACTGGCTGCACCACGTGCAGGACGTGCGCACACGGCACGCGGCGCTGCTCGACGAATGGCCGGTCGGCGAGGCGCGCTACCGCCGCCTGATCGAGCTGAACGCGATCGAGCAGGTGGTCAACGTGTGTCGCACGACGATCGTCAACGACGCGTGGGCGCGCGGCCAGCAGCTCACCGTGCACGCGCTCGTGTACGGCGTGCACGACGGTCGCATGCGCGATCTCGGGATGGCCGTGTCGAACGCCGACGCGCTCGACGACACCTACCGGCGCGCGGTGGCCGCGCTGAGCGCGCGCGGCGACCACGCACGCGGCAACGACATGGTCGCGGCCGATGCGGCGCAGCTCACCGAAGTCGCGCAGGCCGTCGCGGATACGCTGAAGCCCTGTGCAGGGCCGGAGTAAGCGCTGATGCGCCGACGCCGGTCGCGCGCAATGCATGGGACTCGAGCCAGCGCCAGCGCGCTACAGGAGACACACCATGACAGCTGTTGATCACGACGATCCGATCGTCATCGCGGCGGCGGCACGCACGCCGATCGGCGGGTTCCAGGGCGACTTCGCGTCGCTCGCCGCACCGCAGCTCGGCAGTGTCGCGATCGGTGCGGCGCTCGCGCGCGCCGGCCTCGGGCCGGAGCAGGCCGACGAAGTGGTGATGGGCTGCGTGCTGCCCGCCGGCCAGGGCCAGGCGCCCGCGCGCCAGGCAGCGCTCGGCGCGGGCCTGCCGCTCGCGACGGGCTGCACGACGGTCAACAAGATGTGCGGCTCCGGAATGCGCGCGGCGATGTTCGCGCACGACATGCTCGTCGCGGGCTCGGCCGACGTGATCGTCGCGGGCGGGATGGAAAGCATGACGAACGCGCCCTACCTGCTGCCGAAGGCGCGCGCGGGGCTGCGCATGGGCCACGGCCAGGTGCTCGACCACATGTTCCTGGACGGCCTCGAAGACGCGTACGACAAGGGCCGGCTGATGGGCACGTTCGCCGACGAATGCGCGGGCGAATACGGGTTCACACGCGAAGCGCAGGACGCGTTCGCGATCGAGTCGCTCGCGCGCGCGAAACGTGCGAACGAGGATGGCTCGTTCCGCTGGGAAATCGCGCCGGTGACGGTGGC
This sequence comes from Burkholderia sp. Ac-20353, assembly GCF_017104785.1. Lineage (NCBI taxonomy): Bacteria > Pseudomonadati > Pseudomonadota > Betaproteobacteria > Burkholderiales > Burkholderiaceae > Burkholderia > Burkholderia sp. Ac-20353. Next base: position 23,365 of record NZ_JAAGPL010000091.1, read on the forward strand.
CGGCAAAAGGGGCGACACGGTCGTCGCGCGCGACGAGCAGCCGTTCCGGGCCGATCCGTCGAAGATCCCGGCGCTGAAGCCCGCGTTCGGCAAGACCGGCACCGTGACCGCCGCGAATGCGTCGTCGATCTCCGACGGCGCGGCCGCGCTCGTGATGATGCGCGCGTCCACCGCCGCGCGGCTCGGCATTAAGCCGCTCGCACGCGTCGTCGGCCATGCGACGTTCGCGCAGGCGCCCGCGAAGTTCACGACCGCACCGATCGGCGCGATCCGCTGCCTGTTCGGCAAGAACGGCTGGCGCGCGGCCGACGTCGACCTGTACGAGATCAACGAGGCGTTCGCGGTCGTCACGATGGCGGCGATGACCGAATTCGACCTGCCGCACGACAGGGTGAACGTGAACGGCGGCGCGTGCGCGCTCGGCCACCCGATCGGCGCGTCCGGCGCGCGCATCGTCGTCACGCTGATCGGCGCGCTGCGCGCGCGCGGCGGCCGGCGCGGCGTCGCTAGCCTGTGCATCGGCGGCGGCGAGGCGACTGCGATGGGCATCGAGCTGATCTGACACCCTGACCCCACGGACTACGAAGGAGTGGCGAGCATGAAAACCGTATTGATCGTCGGCGCGTCGCGCGGCCTCGGCCGCGAGTTCGTCCGGCAATACCGGCGCGACGGCTGGAACGTGATCGCCACCGCACGCGACGACGCGTCGCTCGCGGCGCTGCGCGACCTCGGCGCGCACGCGCATGCGCTCGACATCGCGCAGCCCGAGCAGATCGCCGCGCTCGGCTGGAAGCTCGACGGCGAGCGGCTCGATGCGGCCGTCGTCGTGTCGGGCGTCTACGGGCCGCGCACCGAAGGGGTCGAAACGATCACCACCGAGGAGTTCGACGCGGTGATGCACACCAACGTGCGCGGGCCGATGCAGCTGCTGCCGATCCTGCTGCCGCTCGTCGAGGACGCGCGCGGCGTGCTCGCGGTCGTGTCGAGCCGGATGGGCAGCATCGGCGAGGCGACCGGCACGACCGGCTGGCTCTATCGCGCGAGCAAGGCCGCGCTGAACGACGTGCTGCGCATCGCGTCGCTGCAGACCCGCCACGCGGCCTGCATCTCGCTGCATCCGGGCTGGGTGCGCACCGACATGGGCGGCGCGCAGGCCGCGATCGATCCGGAAACGAGCGTCACCGGCATGCGCCGCGTGATCGCCGAAGCCGGCGCGGACGTCGCGCTCGCGAACGGCCGCTTCTTCCAGTACGACGGCATCGAGCTGACCTGGTAACAACAACCCGTCGTTAATTCACGTTTCGCATGATTCCTACCCGACCTGACGCGTGCCCGTGCGGCGGCGCGTCGCCCGCCCCCGCCGGCCGCGCGCCGGCGCCCCGCTATGCCGCGTGCTGCGGCCGTTTCATCGACGGCGGCGAGATCGCGCCGACCGCGCTCGAGTTGATGCGTTCGCGGTACAGCGCGTACGTGCTCGGCGCGACCGACTACCTGCGCGCGACGTGGGACGCGCGCACCTGCCCGGCCGATCTGGATGCCGACCCCACGGCGCCCGATGCGCCGCGCTGGCTCGGCCTCGCGGTGAAACGCCACGCGCCGCTCGACGAACGCCACGCGGAGGTCGAATTCGTGGCCCGCTACAAGGTTGGCGGGCGCGCGTACCGGCTCCACGAAACGAGCCGTTTCGAGCGTGACGAGCACGGTTTCTGGCGCTATGTTGACGGCGATGTAAGCGAGCGTTGACAAATAGTTGCTGTGTCATACGCCGGGTAATTCCTGCATTGCACAACCCAAAATTGTCAGGCTACGATGAGCCTCAGTTTGGTCAGTTGCATGGCAGGGCTTACGAATGGCGTTCAGCAAGGTATTGGTGGGATGGATGGCGGCTTGTACGCTGTCGGCCGCTCTGGCCGATACGTTGCCGAACGCCGGTACCCCGGGCGGGCCGCTCGCCCGCGCCGAACGCTTCGATTACAGCGGGTCGGGCCTTCCGCAGGTCGCCGCGAACCTGAACGAGCAGGTCATCCACATCCCGGCCGACGCGTCGGGCACGGTGACGCTCGAGGCCACGCTGTTCAAGCCGGACGGCCCCGGCCCGTTCCCGCTCGTCGTGTTCAACCACGGCAAGAATCCCGGTGATCTCCACCAGCAGCCGCGCAGCCGCCCGATCGCGTTCGCGCGCGAATTCGTGCGCCGCGGCTATGCGGTGATCGCGCCGAACCGTCAGGGCTTCGCGGGCTCCGGCGGCACCTACCAGCAGGAAGGCTGCAACGTCGAGAAAAACGGTCTCGCGCAGGCGGCCGACGTCGGCGCGACGGTCCGCTACATGGCGCACCAGCCGTATATCGACGCGTCGCACATCGTCGTCGCCGGCACGTCGCACGGCGGGCTCGCGTCGATCGCTTACGGCACCGAGGCGGCATCCGGCGTACGCGGCATCATCAATTTCTCCGGCGGGCTGCGCCAGGACCTCTGCGACGGCTGGCAGCGCAATCTCGTCGACGCGTTCGACCAGTACGGCGCGCATAGCGCGGTGCCGTCGCTGTGGCTCTACGGCGACAACGATTCGGTGTGGACGCCGGCGCTCGTCGCGCAGATGCACGACGCGTACGCGTCGCACGGCACGCACGTGCAGTTCGTCGACTTCGGCCGCTACAAGGACGACGCGCACCGGCTGATCGTGGATCGCGACGGCGTGCCCGTCTGGTGGCCGGCCGTCCATGCGTTCCTCGCCGATCTGAACCTGCCGACCGCGGTGCGCTATGCGGTCGCGAACCCGCGCGAGCCGAAGGCGTCGGGCTTTGCGTCGATCGACGCGGTCGACGCGGTGCCGTTCGTCGACGAGGCCGGCCGCGAAGGCTATCGCCGCTTCCTGAACCAGCATCCGAGCCGCGCGTTCGCGGTGTCGGACGAAGGCGCGTGGTCGTGGGCCGAAGGCGGCGACGATCCGATGGCGCTCGCGCTCGACAACTGCGCGAAGCAGGGTGCGGGCGCATGCCGGCTGTATGCGGTCAACGATCGCGTCGTGTGGAATGCGCATGCGTCGCAGACCGCGGACAACGGCGAACACGACGACGATACGCCGGCCGCACGTTCGCTCGCGGCGCGCTGATCGCGTCACTCTTGATCGATCCTTTCCGATAGTCCGGTTCGGGCGCCCGTATTTGCCTGTATCTCGCGGTTGCGCGACGATGCAACGCGCCATTGGCTGGCCGACGCCGCCTGCAGGCGTGCTTCGCGCCAAAGGATGCCGGCCACGGCACGCCACCGACAACTCGCACCGACGCCCCCGATCCCGTTTCGTCGGCTTCTCGCTGACTGCGTCCCGCTGACGGGTGCCGTGTGACGGCGAGGCAGTCTGCGCGGCCTTCGTCGATACGAGCGTTTTCCGGTGTCATGCTCGTAAAATCACGCACAAAGGATATAAGGCTCGTTTTTACGAGCATCAGCATGGTCGACCTGGGTACCCGCCAGGTGATGCTGATCCGCCGATTCGACCGGTATTGGACGCACCCGGAGTTCGAGACGCTGCCCGGCGACAACGCGTTGTACCTGCCGCCGAAGGCCGGTGCGACGGAGCGCAGGATTCCCTTTGCCAGTGCATTGACGCTGGTTGGCTGCCCGGAAATGGAATCGATGGCGAAGAGCTACCAGGACGTCGCCCACGCGATCCGGCAGCACGTGCACATCGATCACATCCGCGCCGATAACCGGGAACTCTTCAAGCGCATGGTCTTCAACATCCTCGTCAGCATCGACGACGTGTCCTCGGCGGAACTTCGCAAAGCACTGCCCTGAGCCGCGAGCGTGTCGCGCCTCCGAAACATCGCCAACGCAGCAAGCAACGCGGCATCTCAATCGCAGGCGCCCCTTCGTTCCCCGTTTTTCCTGCCCATCCCGCGCCACCCAACCCTGATTTTTTTCTGTTGGGGGGTGTCACTCGAACGTCGTCATCTGCATGCATTTATGGACATCTGGATCGTACCGTTCCGAGCCGCTTCGAACTGCGTCAAACTCCCGCCAGCCAAGGCTTTGCGGCGTTTGTAACCGCTAGTGCAGGAAGCCGCGGAACACGCTAATCTCAGCGCGTTCTCATGTTTTGCATGTTTTGCATGCCGCCATGACGGCCTGCATGGCCGTCATTCGATGCCGGCCGCGACGCATCCCGCACGATGCCGCGCGCCCTCTGTTTCTCACCGGAGCCGATTTGAGTACGCAAGCGACCGACGACTGGGTCGCGCGCAGCCTGCGCGCGGTCTGGCACCCCTGCACCCAGATGAAGCACCACGAGCGGCTGCCGCTCATCCCCGTCGCGCGCGGCGCGGGCGTGTGGCTGTACGACCGCGACGGCCGCCGCTATTTCGACGCGATCAGCTCGTGGTGGGTCAACCTGTTCGGCCATGCAAACCCGGACATCAACGCCGCGCTGAAGGACCAGCTCGACACGCTCGAACACGCGATGCTCGCCGGCTGCACGCACGCCCCCGCGATCGAGCTCGCCGAACGGCTCACCGCGCTCACGCAGCACACGCTCGGCCACGCGTTCTTTGCATCGGACGGCGCGTCGGCGGTCGAGATCGCGCTGAAGATGAGCTTCCACGCGTGGCGCAACCGCGGCCACGCGGACAAGTGCGAATTCGTCTGCGTCGCGAACGGCTATCACGGCGAGACGATCGGCGCGCTCGGCGTGACCGACGTCGCACTGTTCAAGGATGCATACGACCCGCTGATCCGCCACGCGCACGTCGTCGCGTCACCCGACGCGCGGCTCGCGCAGCCGGGCGAGACGGCCGCCGATGTCGCGGGCCGCGCGCTCGCCGACGTGCGACGCCTGTTCGTCGAGCGCAACGGCAAGATCGCCGCGCTGATCGTCGAGCCGCTCGTGCAGTGCGCGGCCGGCATGGCGATGCACGATCCGTCGTACGTGCGCGGGCTGCGCGCGCTGTGCGACGAATTCGGCGTGCACCTGATCGCCGACGAAATCGCGGTCGGCTGCGGCCGCACCGGCACGTTCTTCGCGTGTGAGCAGGCTGGCGTATGGCCCGATTTCCTGTGCCTGTCGAAGGGCATCAGCGGCGGCTACCTGCCGCTGTCGCTGGTGCTGTCGCGCGACGACATCTTCGCGGCGTTCTACGACGACGACACGACACGCGGCTTCCTGCACTCGCATTCGTACACGGGCAACCCGCTCGCGTGCCGCGCGGCGCTCGCGACGCTCGACCTGTTCGCGCGCGACGACGTGCTCGCGCGCAATGCACGCAACTCCGCCGTGCTGCGCAACGCGCTCGCGCCGCTCGCCGCGCATCCTCAGGTGCGCCACCTGCGCGAGCGCGGCACGCTGTTCGCATTCGACGTCGCGCTCGACGGCGATGCCGCACGCGGCTTCTCGCGGCGCTTCTTCGAACGCGCGCTCGAGCGCGAGCTGCTGCTGCGCCCGATCGGCACGACCGTCTACCTGATGCCGCCGTACGTGATGAGCGACGACGAAATCGCATGGCTCGCGCAGCGCACGCGCGACACGCTCGACGCCACCCTCGCGGAGATCGCCTGATGACCCTGCTCGACACCCTGCAACGCGGCCTCGCCGAACTCGACGCGCAAGGCCTGCGCCGCGTGCGCCGCACCGCGGATAGCGCGTGCAGTGCGCACATGACCGTCGACGGCCGCGAGATCGTCGGCTTCGCAAGCAACGACTACCTCGGGCTCGCCGCGCATCCGGCACTCGTCGCCGCGTTCGGCGACGGCGCGCAGCGCTACGGCTCCGGCAGCGGCGGCTCGCACCTGCTCGGCGGCCATTCGCGCGCGCACGCGCGTCTCGAGGACGAGCTCGCCGACTTCTGCGGCGGCTTCTCCGACGCGCCGCGCGCGCTGTACTTCAGTACCGGCTACATGGCGAACCTCGCCGCGATGACCGCGCTGACGGGCAAGGACGCGACAATCTTCTCCGACGCGCTGAACCATGCCTCGCTGATCGACGGCATCCGGCTGTCGCGCGCGAACGTGCAGGTCTATCCGCACGCGGACACGGCCGCGCTCGCCGCGCTGCTCGAAGCGTCTGACGCGCCAACGAAGCTGATCGTCAGCGACACCGTGTTCAGCATGGACGGCGACCTAGCGCCGCTCGCCGAACTCGTCGCGCTGGCCGAGCGCCACCGCGCCTGGCTCGTCGTCGACGATGCGCACGGCTTCGGCGTGCTCGGGCCCCAGGGGCGCGGCGCGCTCGCGGCCGCCGCGCTGCGCTCGCCGAACCTCGTCTATGTCGGCACGCTCGGCAAGGCGGCCGGCGTCGCGGGTGCATTCGTCGTCGCGCACGAGACGGTGATCGAATGGATGATCCAGCGCGCGCGCAGCTACATCTTCACGACGGCCGCGCCGCCCGCGGTCGCGCATGCGGTGTCGGCAAGCCTGAAGGTGATCGCCAGCGACGAAGGCGATGCGCGCCGCGCGCACCTCGCCGCGCTGATCGAGCGCACCCGCGCACTGCTGCGCAATACGCGCTGGCAGCCGGTCGATTCGCATACGGCCGTGCAGCCGCTCGTGATCGGCAGCAACGACGCGACGCTCGCCGCGATGAGTGCGCTCGACGCGCACGGCCTGTGGGTGCCGGCAATCCGGCCGCCGACGGTGCCGGTTGGCACGTCGCGGCTGCGCATCTCGCTGTCGGCCGCGCATTCGTTCGATGATCTCGCGCGGCTCGAAGCGGCGCTGATCGACGCGAGCGACGCGAGCGAGGCGAGCGAGGTGGCGCCGGCCTCCGTCGACGCAGCCCGGCGGGAGGCCGCATGAGCGTCCCGCTGTCGCTGTTCGTCACCGGCACCGATACCGAGATCGGCAAGACCTTCGTGTCCGCCGCGCTGCTGCACGGCTTCGCGCGGCAGGGCCTGCGCGCGGCCGCGCTGAAGCCGGTCGCGGCCGGCGCCTATGAACAGGACGGCGTGTGGCGCAACGAGGACGCCGACCAGCTCGACGCGGCCGCGAACGTCGTGCTGCCGCCCGAGCTGCGCACACCGTTCCTGCTGAAGGCGCCCGCCGCGCCGCACCTCGCCGCCGCGCAGGAAGGCGTGACGCTCGACATCGACACGATCGTCGCGTGCCATCGCGAAGCGATGACGCGCGCGGACATCGTCGTCGTCGAAGGCGCCGGCGGTTTCCGCGTGCCGCTTTCCGACACCCACGACATGGCCGACCTCGCGGTCGCGCTCGGCGTGCCGGTCGTGCTCGTCGTCGGCGTGCGGCTCGGCTGCATCAGCCACGCACTGCTCACCGCCGACGCGATCGCCGCGCGCGGCCTCACGCTCGCGGGCTGGGTCGCGAACCACGTCGATCCGGCGATGTCGTTCCCTGACGAGAACGTCGCGACGATCCGCGACTGGTTCGCCCGCGAACACCGCGCGCCGTTGCTCGGCCGCATTCCGCACCTGAGCCCGGCTGCCCCCGAATCCGCCGCGGCGATGCTCGACGTCGCCGCGCTCGTCGACACGCTGCGCACCGCGCAGCGTTGATCCACCCTACTCCCCGCATCCAGGAAGAACGATATGACCCAAGCCCAGACCGCCGCCGTGCAATCCGATGCAATCCCCGTGGCCGCGCCGGCCGCCCAGCGCTGGCGCGTCGCCGACGTCGTCGCACTGTTCGAGCTGCCGTTCAATGACCTGATGTACCGCGCGCAGCAGGTGCACCGCGAGCACTTCGACGCGAACGCGGTGCAGCTGTCGACGCTGCTGTCGATCAAGACGGGTGGCTGCGAAGAGGATTGCGGCTACTGCTCGCAGTCGTCGCATCACGACACGGGGCTGAAGGCCGAGAAGCTGATGGATGTCGACGCGGTGCTCGACGCCGCGCGCGCCGCGAAGGCGAGCGGCGCGAGCCGCTTCTGCATGGGCGCCGCGTGGCGCAACCCGAAGGAGCGCCATATGCCGGCGCTGACGGAGATGGTGCGCGGCGTGAAGGAAATGGGGCTCGAGACCTGCATGACGCTCGGCATGCTCGAGGACGAACAGGCGAAGGAGCTCGCCGACGCGGGTCTCGACTACTACAACCACAACCTCGATACGTCGCCGGAGTTCTACGGCCAGATCATCTCGACGCGCACCTACCAGGATCGCCTCGACACGCTCGACCGCGTGCGCGACGCGGGCATCAACGTGTGCTGCGGCGGGATCATCGGGATGGGCGAATCGCGCCGCGAGCGCGCGGGGCTGATCACGCAGCTCGCGAACCTGAACCCGTATCCGGATTCGGTGCCGATCAACAACCTGGTCGCGATCGAGGGCACGCCGCTCGAAGGCACCGCGGCGCTTGATCCGTTCGAGTTCGTCCGCACGATCGCCGTTGCGCGGATCACGATGCCGAAGGCCGTGGTGCGGCTGTCGGCCGGCCGCGAGCAGCTCGACGACGGGTTGCAGGCGATGTGCTTCCTCGCGGGCGCGAACTCGATGTTCTATGGCGACCAGCTGCTGACGACCAGCAACCCGCAGTCGCAGCGCGACCGTGCGCTGTTCGAGCGCCTCGGGATTCGCGCGAGCCAGCCGGACGCGCTCGGCACGGACGCGTAAGCGCGGCGCTGCGGCGTCATGAGGAAAGCCGGGACATGTCCCGGCTTTTTTTCGTTTACCCGACGCTTGGCGTCGGGTTGCCGCGGCATCGCGGATCACGACGTCCGCTTACACGGCGTCCGCTTCGTCGTCGATCCAGTCGATATCGCCGCACAGCACGCGCAGCGCGTCGCCGACGCGAACGGCAACAGACAATGTCACACAAGGTTGCGCCTCGTTGATCGACAGGTACGGCCGCGTCACCTGCACGCGCCCCGGCTCGCCGATCGCCGTGTGGAAGTATGGCCGCCGCAGCCAGTTCGCGCCCTGCGCATCCGCGAGCGGCAGAAAGCGCGTCTCGCGCGTCGCGCGATCGGCGCGCAGCACGACGTTGCGGCCCGCCTGCCGGCCCTGCGCGTCGAGCAGGAAGCAGCGCGCCGCGTCGTCGAGCGCGAGGAAGTTCCAGCACACCTCGTCGAGCGGCTCGCCGGCCGCGACG
>NZ_JAAGPL010000092.1:0-31903 GCF_017104785.1 Burkholderia sp. Ac-20353
ACTGGCCGATAACCCCGTATGGAAAGCGCCCGCGCTCGAACCGCGCGTCCGCGGGGCGGCGCTAGGCGTGCCGCAGGCAACGGCACAAGGCGTGCCGCAGGCTGCGGCGGTCGGTGTCGATCGCGCGCCGCAGCCGGGCGTCCCTGCCAGCCCGTCGCCGTATTACTTCACCGATGGCACGCTGCAGGGCTGGCAGAAGACGCCGGATGACATCGTCGTGCCGTCGCGCGGCCTCGCGTCGCCCGAAGCGTTCGGCTTGCCAGGAGACGACGCGATCCGCGAACTGCTCGCGGTGAACCGGCACGCGAGTGCGTCCACGGCATCGAATGGCGACGGGTCGCGCTACTTCGTCGACGACGCACGCACTGGCGGGACGCACGATGCGCTCCATCACGGCACGTCGGCCGGCGCGGGAGACGCGCTTCGCGGCGCGCATCCGCCGTTCGACGTGAACGCGATCCGCCGCGATTTCCCGATCCTGCAGGAGCGCGTGAACGGCAAGCAACTCGTCTGGTTCGACAACGCGGCGACGACGCACAAGCCGCAGGCGGTGATCGACCGGCTCGCGTACTTCTACGCGCACGAGAACTCGAACATCCACCGCGCCGCGCACGCGCTCGCGGGCCGCGCGACCGACGCGTACGAGCATGCGCGGGAGACCGTGCAGCGCTTCATCGGCGCGTCGTCGCCGGACGAGATCGTGTTTGTGCGCGGCACGACGGAAGCGATCAACCTGATCGCGAAGACGTGGGGCGTGCAGAACGTCGGCGAGGGCGACGAGATCGTCGTGTCGCATCTCGAGCATCACGCGAACATCGTGCCGTGGCAGCAGCTCGCCGCGCAGCAGGGCGCGACGCTGCGGGTGATTCCGGTCGACGATTCGGGGCAGGTTCGGCTCGACGAGTATCGCAAGCTGCTCAACGACCGCACGAAGATCGTGTCCGTCACGCAGGTGTCGAACGCGCTCGGCACGGTCGTGCCGGTGAAGGAGATCGTCGAGCTTGCCCATCGCGCGGGCGCGAAGGCGCTCGTCGACGGCGCGCAGTCGATCTCGCACATGCGGGTCGACGTGCAGGCGCTCGATGCCGATTTCTTCGTGTTCTCGGGCCACAAGATCTACGGCCCGACGGGCATCGGCGTCGTCTACGGCAAGCGCGCGATCCTCGACGACATGCCGCCGTGGCAAGGCGGCGGCAACATGATCGCCGACGTCACGTTCGAGCGCACCGTGTTCCAGCCGCCGCCGAACCGTTTCGAGGCCGGCACCGGCAATATCGCGGACGCGGTGGGGCTCGGTGCGGCGCTCGATTACGTGAGCCGCGTCGGCATCGAGAACATCGCGCGCTACGAGCACGACCTGCTCGCGTATGCGACGAGCGTGCTCGCGCCGGTGCCGGGTGTGCGGCTCGTCGGCACCGCACGCGACAAGGCGAGCGTGCTGTCGTTCGTGCTGAAGGGCTACGAGACGGAGGAAGTCGGGCGCGCGCTGAACGAGGAGGGCATCGCGGTGCGCTCCGGGCATCACTGCGCGCAGCCGATCCTCCGGCGCTTCGGGCTCGAGGCGACCGTGCGGCCGTCGCTGGCGTTTTACAACACCTGCGATGAAGTCGATGCGCTGGTGCGCGTCGTGCGGAGGTTGGCGTCACGGCGTTGACGTCGCGCGGGAGCCGCTTGCGTATGCCGTCAACGGTGTTGCGCAAGCGGCTTGCCGCAGGAAGGGGTTTTCGATGGCTACGTTTCGCGCGGACCTTGCGACGCTCTGGCGTAGTAGATGTCCCACTCCGTTTCTTCGACCTTTCGGAAGCCGTGCTGCTGATAGAAGCGGTTTGAATCGCTGTCGCGCAGCGCGCCGACCTTGACCGGCAGCGATTGCGAATCGGCGTCGGCGAAGATCGCAGCGAGCACCGCCGAACCGATTCCCCGGCCCTGATGCGCGGGGACGATGTACAGGTGTTCAAGCGCCAGATGGTCACCGGCTGGCTTTGCTACAACGAAGCCCACGTTGACGCTATCGACCACGATGAACCGGCAGAAGGCCGGATCGAACGACGACAGGAACCGATCTCTCGCCCGCTGCGGATCGAAGCGGCCGATACGCTCCAGGCTTTCCTGCATGGCTGCGATACGCATCTGCACCAGTAAGTCGGCATCGTCGTGCGTCGTCGTTGCGAATGTCACGTTCATCAGTGTTTGGTCACGATTGAAGATGGCAGCATGGAATCTGTCATCGCGAAGTTGCGAGGTTAAAGTCGCTGGATATTGTAGTCTGCTCATTTCGCCATTAATATCGATTCCCCATCTAATTCCATACGGCGAATACCAGCATGACCGACGAAGCTATTTCCGCTACTTCGGTAGCGTACCCGGTTGAACAGCAACTGCACGCTTATAACGCACGAGATATCGACGCGTTCATGCAGTGGTGGGCGGAAGACTGCGAATATTATGAATTCCCGTCGCGGCTGCTTGCGCGAGGTGCGGACGAAATACGCGAGCGCCACGCCAAACGTTTCGAAGAATCGAATCTGTTCGGGCGACTGCTCCATCGCGCGGTCGTCGGAAACGTGGTCGTCGATCAGGAACGAGTCACGCGAACCTTTCCGGAAGGTACGGGGGAGGTGGACGTAGTCGCGATTTATGAAGTGTCGAACGGCAAGATCGCGAAAGCCTGGTTCAAGGTGGGTACGCCAGAATTACATAAAAATTCGACGGTCACTAATATGATACGCATTGCACACGTCGGTGACGCCGATCGCCTGGCTGAATTGAAGCGTGAAACGTTCCGCGAAACGTTTGTCGAGGGCTTCGGGATACCTTATGGCGCTGAGGATCTCGCGGCTTATGAAGCCGCAAGTTACTCGCCGGAAGTCGTCAGGGGCCAGCTGCTGGATCCGGAGCACCGAACCTGGGTGGTCGAGGCGAGTGATCAGTCGTTGGTTGGTTATGCGTTTGTCGGTCCGTGCAAATTGCCGCATCCCGAAGTGAAGAACGGAGACGGGGAGATTTGCCAGATTTACCTGCGTCGCAACGCGCAAGGTACCGGGGCCGGTCAGCGCCTGCTCGGTCTTGCAATCGACTTTCTTGCGGAGAACCGGCCCGGCCCGATCTGGCTCGGCGTATGGTCCGGTAACGAGAAGGCCATTGCATTCTATGAGCGGGCCGGGTTCAAGCGCGTCGGCGGTTATGAATTCAAGGTCGGAAGCTCGACCGATGCCGAGTTTATCTATCGTCGCTAACGTGTTCGATTGATCCATGCGCGCGGATCCGGCCACCTCGCATTGGCGTCGCTTGCCTGCGCGTTGAGACCACGGATAAAAAACAACGCGTGGCGATCTGAGTTGCCACGCGTTGCGTTTTCTCCGCAGCCTCCACCGTGCCGGTTATCCGGCACACGAGGCCATGTTCAGAAATCGAACCCCGGCCCACCCGCACCCGGCGCGCCGGGCGTCGCGGCCGGCGCCGGATCCTTCGGCGCTTCATGCACGGTCGCATCGGTCGTCAGCAGCAGCCCCGCGACCGACGCAGCGTTCTGTAGCGCGGTGCGCGTGACCTTGGTCGGATCGAGCACGCCAGATTCGACGAGGTCGCCGTATTCACCGGTCTGCGCGTTATACCCGAAGTTGCCCGAGCCTTCCGCGACCTTCGCGACGACCACGCTCGCTTCTTCGCCCGCGTTCGTGACGATCTGGCGCAGCGGTTCCTCGAGCGCGCGCAGCACGATCTTGACGCCCGCGTTCTGGTCGGCGTTTGCGCCGGTCAGCTCGCGGATCGCCTGCTTCACGCGGATCAGCGCGACACCGCCGCCCGGCACGATGCCTTCCTCGACGGCCGCGCGCGTTGCATGCAGCGCGTCGTCGACGCGATCCTTCTTCTCCTTGACCTCGATTTCCGTCGCACCGCCGACCTTGATCACCGCGACGCCGCCCGCGAGCTTCGCGACGCGTTCCTGCAGCTTCTCGCGATCGTAGTCCGACGTCGCGTCGCCGATCTGCACGCGAATCTGCTTCACGCGCGCCTCGATATTCGCCGCGTTGCCGGCGCCGTCGATCACCGTCGTGTTTTCCTTGCCGACCTCGATGCGCTTCGCCTGCCCGAGCTCCGCGAGCGTCGTCTTCTCGAGCGTCAGGCCCGTTTCCTCGGCGATCACCTGGCCGCCGGTCAGGATCGCGATGTCCTCGAGCAGTGCCTTGCGGCGGTCGCCGAAGCCCGGTGCCTTGACCGCGACGGTCTTCAGGATTCCTCGCAGGTTGTTCACGACGAGCGTCGCGAGCGCTTCGCCCTCGACGTCTTCCGCGATGATCAGCAGCGGCCGGCCGGACTTCGCGACCTGTTCGAGCACCGGCAGCAGGTCGCGGATGTTCGCGATCTTCTTGTCGTGCAGCAGGATGTACGGGTTCTCGATCTCGGCGATCTGTTTGTCCGCGTTGTTGATGAAGTACGGCGACAGATAGCCGCGATCGAACTGCAGCCCTTCGACGACGTCGAGTTCGTCGGCGAGCGACTTGCCGTCCTCGACGGTGATCACGCCTTCCTTGCCGACGCGGTCGATCGCCTCGGCGATGCGCTGGCCGATCGATTCCTCGCCGTTCGCGGAGATCGTCGCGACCTGCGCGATTTCCTTGCTCGTCGTGGTCGGCCTGCTGATCTTCTTCAGCTCTTCGACGGCCGCCGCGACGGCCTTGTCGATGCCGCGCTTCAGGTCGAGCGGGTTGAGCCCCGCGGCGACGTATTTCTGCCCTTCGCGGACGATCGCCTGCGCGAGCACGGTGGCTGTCGTCGTGCCGTCGCCGGCCGCGTCGCTCGTGCGCGACGCGACCTCCTTCACAAGCTGCGCGCCGATGTTCTGCAGCTTGTCGGCGAGCTCGATTTCCTTCGCAACCGACACGCCATCCTTCGTGACGACCGGCGCGCCGAAGCTGCGCTCGAGCACGACGTTGCGGCCTTTCGGCCCGAGCGTGACCTTTACCGCGTTCGCGAGAATGTTCACGCCTTCGGTCAGTTTCGCGCGGGCGACGTCGCTGAAGATGATGTCCTTTGCTGCCATGATTGCGCTCCGTTATTGATTGACGACGGCGACGATGTCTTCCTCGCGCAACACGAGAAGTTCATCGCCGTTCACCTTGACCGACTGGCCCGCGTACTTGCCGAACAGCACGCGCTCGCCGACCGTCAGGTCGGGCGCGATGCGCTGGCCGTCGGCGTCCCGGCGGCCAGGACCGACCGCGATCACTTCGCCCTGGTCGGGCTTTTCCGCGGCGCTGTCGGGAATCACGATGCCCGAAGCGGTGGTGGTTTCATGGTCGAGTCGCTTCACGATGACCCGATCGTGCAAGGGGCGTAGGCTCATCTGTCCGTCCTGTTCTGTCGAGATTGGTTGGCACTCTTTATCAGAGAGTGCTGACGAGTATAAAAACGGACGCCGGTGCGATCCAATAACGGATTCCGAAAAGCATTTGCGTGCGGGCGCTTTGGACGCGCGTACGGCAGCGAAACAGCAAAGTGCTCGATTCCGGGAAAGCATTTGCGCCGTCGTGCAAAGCGCGTGCGTCCGGCGGCTATTGCGTCGCAGCCTGCTGTGGCGACGGCGTGCAGATCGCCCGGATCTTCTCGCCCGCGAGCACGCGTTTCACGAACGGGATCGAATCGGCAAGCGACGCGTTGACGGTGCCGTTGTGTTCCCGGCCCGCGTAGAGGTGCGCCTCGACCGTCGTGCCGGCCGCGCACGCATCTTTCGCGAGCGCGAGTTCGAGCGGCGCGAGCCCGTCGTCCGCACCCGCGCCGATGAACACGGGCGTGTCGATCTTCAGCGTCGGGTACTTCAGGTATTCGTCCCACCACGCCTTCAGCCGCGCGTCGCCGCCGGGTTTCACGGTGTTCGCGTGCGTGAGGTGCGCGAGCGCCGCGTCGTCCTCGAGCGACGCGAGGCAACTGACGCGCGCCTGTTCGAGAATCGGCAGCGCGGTGTCGGTCAGCACTTCATCCGCGCGCAGCGTCGGATCGATCTGCTGCGCGGACAGCACCGAATAGAACTGGTAAGCGAGCGTCGGATCGACGCGGTTCGGCTCGCGCCGATACGCGGTTTCGAACTTCGGCAGCGACGCGAGCGTCGCGCGTGGCGCGTTGTAGATCACGCCGGTCGCCACCGTCGCGCGGATCGCGAGGTCGGGTGCATAGCCGGGCGCGTATCCTGCCGCCGCGACGACCGCGGAGCCGCCTTGCGACTGGCCGACCAGCACGACTTCGTTCGCGAGGTCGGGCTCGGCATGAAGCACCGCGCGCGCACTGTCGAGCAGCGTGTAGCTGTTCGAGCGGTTGTTGAGTTGCGGATTCGGTCCTGGCGTGCCGAGCCCCTGATAGTCGGTCGCGACGACTGCGAAGCCCTGTTGCAGCCATGCGTTCAGGTAGCGCACGTCGCGATACGAGCGGCCGAACCACGACGGTGCGCAGATGTCGGCCATCCCGAACGTGCCGTGCGCCCATGCGACGATCGGCCAGCCGCCGGCGGGCGGCGTGCCGCGCGGCACGAACAGCGCGCCCGACACGGCGATCGGCGTGCGGCCGCCAACGCCGTCGGTCGACGAATACAGGATGCGAAGCTGCCGCGCGGCGCTCGCGAGACCGAGCGTCGCGGGCAGCGGCTCGGAGCGCAGCAGCACGCCGGGCGTGGCGGGAATGTCCCGGTCCCATGTGTAGAACGCGGATACGCGGCCGTCGCCTTGCAGTGGATCGGGTGCCGGCACGCGGGCGGCAGACGCCGCGAGCGAAGGGACGGACGACGCGGCGAGCGCCGAAACCAGCAGTGTGCGCGCGGCGACGCCGCGCAGATGCAAGAGTGTCATGGTCGGGTGGATGTGAATGAAGTCGGAACGGGATGCGACGCGCGCAGCGCTAAATGGGCCGCATGAGGCCGCACGAGGCCGCACGAGGGCCGCATGAGGACCGCGCGACGCGAGCGGGTTGCGATGCAAGATTCGAACCAGCGAGTTGCGCTGTGCATCGCCGTCGGTACTGCCGGCTCGTGATGCGATTCGCGTTGCCGTCACCGGTTTGCGAACTGTGTTGCACGCAGCAAAGCGGGTCACGCGCTGCTGCTCCTGCAGCAGGTTCACGCGCACGATTCGCATGACGCCTGGCATCGGCCGCATGCCCGCATCGGACAGACAGCGATCCACGCGTATGCACGTCGCTGGCACGATTGCTGCTGATCCCGTCACGGCAGGCCGCCATCCGGCGGCACGATTCGTTCAACCGGAAAAGGACTCCACATCCATGTCAGTCACTCAAGCCATCGACAGCGGCGAACTCGTGGCGTTCGTCGAAAGCGCGGCGCGCGAATTCGCGCAGGCTGCGCGCGTGCTCAATGAAACGCGCACGCTGTCCGCGACCAACACGTTCCAGGCATTCCAGCGTGTGCCTGGCACGGAGCTCGTCGTCGCGCTGTCGGCGCCGAGTCCGTGGGCCGCGTCGCAGGAGATCCAGCCCGTCGTCGTGACGCTCGACGGCGACGTGCTGCACGGCGACGCGCACGCGGGCGGCAACGGTACGCGCTACGCAGGCGTGTTCCGCGAGGCGCCCGAGGTCGACGTCGTGATCCACGTGCATGGCCCGTATCTCGGCGCGTGGGCGAGCGCGCACCGCTCGCTGCCGATCCTCTATGCGCCGGCCGCGCGCTACACGCGCGCGCGGGAGATCCCGGTCTACGTCGACCGCCGGCCCGGCGAGTCACGCTTCATCGTCGACACGATCCACCGCGATCCGGACGTTCCGGCGATTCTCGAGGCGAACGGCGGCGCGACGTTCTGGGGCAAGTCGATTCTCGACGTGTCGAAGTACATCCTGATCCTCGAGGAAGCCGCGTACTTCCAGGCGCTCGCGCAGCCGCTCGGCGGCTCGCAGGCATTCGGGCCGGGCGCGCTCGAGCAGCAATGGAAGATGACCGGGCTCGCGTGAGCGCGGTGCCGCGCGACGGTTGCAATCCGGACGACGTCATACCGATAGCTCGATGAATTGGTTCGTCGCCGGCGCGGGCCTTGCTATCGTCGGGCTTTCCCCGTTCATCACGCCGGTCGTGCCATGGCCATTTTCAGCTTGCCCGATCCGACTTTGCACGCGATCACCATCCGTGCGAAGGCCCTGACGTTCGACGATCCCAAATCGCGGGTGCTGCTCGAACGTATCCAGCTCGTCGCGCCGAGCGATGCAACCGTGCTCGTAACGGGCGAGAGCGGCACCGGCAAGGAGCTGATCGCGCGTCTCGTGCATTCGCTGAGCGAGCGCCGGGACGGGCCGTTCGTCGCGGTCAACTGCGGCGCGTTTTCGGAAACGCTGATCGAAAGCGAGCTGTTCGGCCACGAGCGCGGCGCGTTCACCGGCGCGGTGAACAGCCAGCCCGGCTGGTTCGAATCCGCGAATCGCGGCACGCTCTTTCTCGACGAGGTGGGCGACCTGCCGCTGTCCGCACAGGTGAAGCTGCTGCGCGTGCTGCAGGAGCGCGAGGTGACGCCGGTCGGCTCGCGCAAGACCGTGAGGATCGACGTGCGGCTCGTGGCGGCGACCAACGTGAATCTCGAAGCGGCGGTGCGCGCGGGCAATTTCCGTGAGGACCTGTACTACCGGCTCAACGTCGTGAAGCTGAGCCTGCTGCCGCTGCGCGAGCGGCCCGGCGACATCGCGCCGCTGATCGAGCATTTCGTCGACGCGTATGCAAAGCGGCTGCGCGTCGCGGCGCCGTCGCTGACGGACGCCGCACGCGCGCGGTTGCATGCCCATGCATGGCCCGGCAACATCCGCGAGCTCGAGAACGTGATCCACCACGCGATGCTGATCTGCGCGGGCGGTGCGATCGATGTCGGCGACCTGCAGTTCTCTGCGCTGTCGCTGGCGCCGTCCGATGCCGAGGCGGGCGGGGCGGCGGCGGTCGCACCGCCGCGGCGCCCGCGCGACGTCGCCGAAGCGACCGACGCGCTGCGCAATGCGGTGATCGAACTGCTCGACCTCGGCGCGCCGAACCTGTGGCAGCACATCGAGGATACGGTGTACCGCAGCGTGTTCGACTACAGCGAGCACAACCAGCTGCGCATGTCGCGCCTGCTCGACCAGTCGCGCAACATCGTACGTGCGCGGCTCGCGCAGCTCGGCATCCTGAAGCCGCGCGACACGGGAAATACGGGCGACGCCGACACGCGGCTGCGCCGTCACGCGTGATCGCGCCAGCGCAGCGCGCGCCGCGCGATCCGCTCGCATAGCACGCTCATCGCCACCGCCAGCGCGGTCACGCCGAGCACGCACACGAGCAGCACGTCGGCGCGCGCGCCGGCCTGTGCGTTCTGCATCAGGTTGCCGACACCCGCGCCCGCATTGAACAGAAGCTCGCTGCTCGTCGCGGTGATCCACGCGAACGGCACGGCCTGCAGCACGCCCGCGAACAGATCGGGCAGCGCGCCTGGGATCAGCACGTCACGCCACAGGCCGACGCGTGTCAGGCGATACGACTGCGCGAGTTCGACGTAGCGCGGATCGACACGGCTCAGCCCGTCGAAGCTCGCGGTCGTCATCGGATAGAACGCGGCGAGCGCGACGATCAACACCTTCGCGAAGTCGCCGGTGCCGGCCCACAGGCTCAGCAGCGGAATCAGCCCGAGCAGCGGCACGTAGCGCAGCGCCTGGAACGACGGCTCGCACAGCTTGCGCGCGAGCGTCGAGCGCGCCATCGCCGCGCCGAGCACAAGCCCGGCGACGACGCCGAACGCGAGCCCGAGCGTCGTGCGGCGCACGCTCGCGCCGAGATCGGTCGCGAGCTCGCCGCTGCGCGCGAGTTCGATCAACGCGCTGCCGACCTCCTGGAGCGGCACGAACGCGTACTGATGGGCCGCGTCGCCATTCGACGCGAACTGCCACGCGGCGACGAGCGCGGCAGGCACGACGAGGCCGCGCGCACGGCGGCGCAGTTCGGCGAACGAGATACGTTGGGCTATGACAGTCATCTTTGGAATACCTCGATCAGCACGCCGGCGCCTGCCAGCGCAACGCATGGCGCTGCACGAGCGCGATCGACCGGTCGAGCGCGAAGCCGATCAGCCCGATCACCGCGACGTCGACGAGCACCACGTCGAGCCGCAGCATCTGCCGCGCGAGTTCCATCATCTGGCCGATCCCGCTGTCGGCGCTCAACAGTTCGACCGCGACGAGTGCGAGCCACGCGCGTGCCAGCGCGATCCGGATGCCGGTCAGCAGCGGCGGCAACGCGGCCGGCAGCAAGACATCGCGCAACAGTTCGAAGGGGCCGACGCCGTAGTGACGCGCCATCTCGACGAGATCGCGCGGTGCGTCGCGCACACCCGCACAGGCGGCCAGCGCCACCGGAAAGAACACGGCCTTGCCGACGACGACGAGCTTCAGCGGCTCGTCGACGCCGATCAGCAGGATCAGCAGCGGAATCAGCGTGAGCGTCGGCACCTGCCGCAGCAGGTCGAACGTCGGCCGCAGGTAGTCTGAGAACCGTCGGCTGGATGCGAGCAGGATGCCGAACGCGGCGCCGCTCGTCGCGCCGATCGCGAAGCCGAGCGCGAGCCGGTGCAGCGTGATCAGCAGGTTGTCGCGCAGTTCGCCGGTTTCGATCAGCACGCGCAGCGTCGCGGCGATCCGCGCGGGCGGCACGACGAGCTGCGGCGGAAACCAGCGCTGCGTACTGGCGAGCCACCACAGCGCGGCGAACGCGACGGGCGTCGCCCACCACAGTGCGTGACCGCCGAGCCACGCGAGGCCGGGCGCGCGTGCGGCGCGCGGTGCACTCGACGTCAGGGCGCGCATCGGCGTCAGCGGGTCGCGACGCGCGACGCGTCGGCGCGCCAGTAGCCGTCGAGGCCGAGCTGCTTGAGCGCGGTCGTGACGAACGCCGGTGCGAGGAGCGCGTTCACGTCGACGGGCGTCGACGTCAGCCCGGCCTGGCGGCTGTATGCGATCACGTCGCGGTAGTGGTCGGTCAGCGCAGGCGTGAACAGCGGCGTCCATTGCTCGTTCCACGGCGTCGCTTCGTCCGCGTACTCGCGTCGCACGACGTTTTCCGGCTGGCCCGACGCGCTCAGGATCTTCACGAACGCGTCGCGGTTCTGCGGTTGCGAGATCCAGTGCGCGGCGCGGACGTACGCGGTTGCGACGAGCTGCGTGATGTCCGGGTAGCGCCGCACGAAATCGTCGGACGCCCACAGTTCGGCGCGCATCTTCCAGTCGTCGGGTGCGGTCTTGGTCGACCAGATGATCTTGCCGACGTGCTTGTCGACGAGCGAATACGCATCGGACAGCGTGAAGAACCCGTCGACACGCCCGGCCGCGACGGCCGCCGCGCCGGCCTGCGGATCGAGGTTGTAGACCTTGAAGTCGGACAGCTTCAAGCCGTTCGCGGCGAGCAGCTTGCCGAACGTGACTTCCCACGGCCGGCCGCGATTGAGCGCGATGCGCTTGCCTTTGAGGTCGGCAATCGATTTTGCGGTCGAGTTGGCCGGCACGACGAGATACGTGTTGCTGCCGACGCCGCCCGGCACGACCAGCCGCGTATGCGTGCCCGATGCGTTGACGACGACCGACGGCAGGTCGCCGTAGCCCGCGAAGTCGATGCTGCCGTTGGTGAACGCCTCGTTGACGAGCGTGCCGACCGCGGCGGTCGACACGGGCACCCATTGCAGCTTCACGTGGCGCGCGGCGAGTGCGTTTTCGAGCGACTTGTCCGCGTCGATCAGCGCGGACGCACCCGCGTATTGCGTCTTGCCGCCGCTCGAATACGCGACGACGGCGATTCGCACGACTTTGGGCGCATCTTCTGCATGCGCGACCGGTGCGGTCAGCGTGGCCAGCGTGACGATAGCGACCGGCAGCGCAGCGAGCAGTGCGCGCAGTGCGGGCAGCGGGCGGTGCAGCGAAGCGAAGGAGAGCGTGGGTTTCATGATGGTCCGGAATGAGTGACGGAAAAGGGCG
Organism: Burkholderia sp. Ac-20353; assembly: GCF_017104785.1. Classification (NCBI taxonomy): domain Bacteria; kingdom Pseudomonadati; phylum Pseudomonadota; class Betaproteobacteria; order Burkholderiales; family Burkholderiaceae; genus Burkholderia; species Burkholderia sp. Ac-20353. Next base: position 11,971 of record NZ_JAAGPL010000092.1, read on the forward strand.
ACGCTCACGCGTGCTTCTGCAGCGACGGTCGCAGCACGTCGGCGAGCGGGCGCGGATCGATCCAGTCGGCAACGTCGAAATCGGTTTCCAGGAAGCCCCAGTCGTGCAGGAACGTCTTGAAATCGTCGAGCGCGGCGATCGACTCGTCGTCGAGATTGACGCCGAGGTGCTGATGCAACTGGTTGCCATACGCGGCCCGCACCCAGTCGATCGACGACGCGGTTTCGCCGGCCACGTACTGCGCGGTGTCGTCCGGATGCGTGCGCGCCCAGTCGCCGGCCGCGACGACAAGCTTCAGGAAGCCGGCGACGATATCCGGATGGTTCGCGAGCACGTCCGCGTTGACCGTCAGCGGGCGCGGCGTGCCGTTGTTGTTGCGGATCGCGCGCTCGGGATGGAAGCCGATGTCGATCACGACGTGCGCGCCGATGAGCTGCGCGATCTCCAGGCCTGTCGAGCCCTTCACGTAGATCGCGTCGACCTCGCCGCGCAGCAGCGCGCCGGCTTCGGCCGCGTACAGCGCGCGGCTCGAGAACCCCAGTGGCGACGCGAACAGGCTCGCCGCGCGCGCGGGGCCCACGGCCTGCAGCGTGCGAGCGCGCACGTCGACGAGCTCGACGTCGCGCGTGGTCAGCCCGTCGAGGCTCAGTGCATTGACGAAGCCGCGCAGCGCCGATGCGCGAAAGATGTCGATGCGGTCGTCGGGGCGGCTCGGAATCGCGATGCGGCGCCCGCGCAGCGCCTTCACCGAGTGGATGCCCGATTCGGGCCGCGCAAGGATCAGCTGCGACTCGTCGACCCACGACAGCCCGATTACGCGCGTGTTCGCGGCGTTCGAGCGCGCCCACATCGCGGGGATGCTGCCGCCCTGGCGAAACGATTGCGTGAGCGTGTGGTCGCTTATCGACGATACGTCGAGCCGCGTCGCGCCGCGCGGCGAGCGGATCGCGACACCGTCGGCCGACGTTTCGCCGTTGAGCCAGCCGAGATGCACCGCGATGCCGAGCGGGGTCGGCACGGGCGAACGGGCATACCAGAACGTCTGCTGCTTGTCCGATGACGAATCGGGCCTGTCTGTCATGTGTGTGAGTCCCTGTCTGGGTAGGCGTGAGCGTTGCGCCGTCACGCACGCGCGTCGCGTGCTCCGGCCACTCAGCGTTGCAAGTTCCAGGCCAGCGGTGTGACCGACGCAACGCGCGCGTGACGGCGGGCCTCGCGTGCGCCAGCACCGCGGCGCCGCCCACGCCGGCTGTTGCGCCAGCAACAGTCGCGCGTGGGGCTGTTGCACGGGCAGCAGTGGCGTTGCGTGCGCAGCAACGCTGCGGCGGTGCGCGCGCGATACGCGGGCTTCGATCGCCGTGGCGCGTGCCGGGTGCCGAAATGTCCGCCGCGCAACGCGCCGTGCCGCGTCGCGCGGCGCGGCGGCGCGGTGGCCAGCCGGCTGCGGAGGCATTGGCACGCCGCGTGCTTTACAGCGTGTCGGGCGCGGTGCGGAGGCGTCGCGTATTTCTGCAAGCCGTCCCGCGCGGGACGCTCCGAACGAGCGTTGTGTCGCGCGGGCACACAAGGAGATCTTTCCGATGGCTGTTGAATTTCTGTGGCGCCTGCCGATGCACGGCGACGGCAGGCGCGCGCACGACCTGCATACGCGCGGCGAGTGGAACCGCCAGCGCGCGTCGCGTGTCGCGCCGAAGCTCGACGACGACGATTTCGGCTACATCGACTATCTGTCGCAGGTCGCGCGTGCGGCCGACATCGCCGGCTTTCACGGCGCACTGATTCCGATCTTCCGCTTCACCGAGGAACCGTGGGTCGTTGCCGCTGCGCTCGCGCGCGAAACGCGCCGGCTGCGGCTGCTGATCGCGCTGCAGCCGCATTTCGTGCATCCCGTCTACGCAGCGCAGATGGCCGCGAGCCTGCAGCGGATCAGCCGTGGCCGCGTCGAATGGAACGTCGTCACGGGTGGCGGCGGCCCGGACCAGCGTGCATATGGCGATTTCATCGATCACGACAGCCGCTATGCGCGCACCGACGAATTCCTCGACGTCGTGAAGGGCGTGTCGGCCTGCGAGCCGTTCACGTTCGACGGCCGCTTCTACCGGGTCGAAGCAGGCGGCCTGCTGCCGCCGCTGAGCGGGCAGAAGCCGCCGCGTATCTACCTGGCCGGCGCGAGCGACGCGGCGCTCGCGGTCGCGGCGAAACATGGCGACGTGCACCTGAGCTGGGGCGAGCCGCTCGCAAAGCAGAAGGAAGTGATCGACGCCGCGCGCCGCGCGCTCGACCGGCAGAACGCCGAGCGCGACCTGCGCTTCGGGATGCGCATCGACATCCTCGCGCGCGAAACCGAGGAGCAGGCGTGGGCCGAGCTTCGGCAGATGTTCGCGACCGTCAGCGCATCAACACGCAATGGCTTCGGCGGGCGCGGCGAATCGTCGGAATCGGTCGGCGCGAAACGCCAGTTCGCGCTGCACCAGGGCAACACGCAGCACTTCGACGAGCTGATCGTGGGCCCGAACCTGTGGGCCGGGATGTCGCAGATTCGTGGCGGCCCCGGTTGCGTGATCGTCGGCAGCCACGAGCAGGTGGCCGAGCGGCTCGCGGAATACGTCGACATCGGCGTGTCGACGTTCATTCTCGCGAGCAATCCGCATCTCGAGGAAGCGTATCGCGTTGGCGAGGAGGTGCTGCCGCTCGTCGACGGCGCGCTGAACGCGCGCGGCACGCAGGCGGCGCTGAGCGTCGCGGGCGCATGAGCGGATACTTGAACGGGCGAAATGCGCCCGCGTTTCAACGACAAGGACAACCACTATGACGATACTCGCTGCGCAGGCGACGGCCTCCGACGCACTCTGGTACACGCGCTGCCCGGTGCCGACCGCACTCGGCATCGCCGTGCATCGCGGCTGGTTCGACGACGAGTTCGGCCCGGACGGAATCGCGCTGCGTTCGCTGCAGGAGACCGCCGACGCAGACAAGCGCGAATCGCATTTCGATCACAGCCTGCCGCATTCCTTCCGGCAGGGCGGCAACATTCCCGCGCTGTGGGCGCGCGCACGCGGCGCAGATACGCGCGTGATCGGGCTGTCGTGGACCAACGAGTTTCAGGCGATCGTCACGCTGCCCGACCGCGGCATCCGCACGCCGCGCGATCTGCGCGGCCGGCGGCTCGGGCTGCCGCGCCACACGATCAGCATCGACTTCTGGCGCGCGGCCGCGCTGAAGGGCTTCCTCAGCGCGCTCGAACTGGAAGGGCTCGGCCACGGCGACGCCGAATGGATCGACCTGCCGGACATCGCGCCCGATGCGCGCGCGCAGCGCATGGGACCCGCATCGTTCGCGAGCGGCCCGCACGAATACGGGCTCGAAATCGCGGCGCTCGTGCGCGGCGACGTCGACGCGGTGTTCGTGAAGGGCGTCGAGGGGCTGGAAACCGTGCACCTGATCGACGCGCAGGTCGTGATCGATCTCGGCGCGCATCCCGATCCGCTCGTGCGGATCGGCAACGGCACGCCGCGCACGCTGACGGTCGACCGTGCGCTGATCGACGCGCGCCCCGATCTCGTGAGCCGCTTCCTGTCGGTCGTGGTCGGCGCGGGCGACTGGGCCGCGCGCCATCCGGCCGAGACGGTCGCCTATATCGGCCGCGAGACGCGCGCGTCCGACGAGTGGGTGCGTTACGCGTACGGCGCGGACGTTCACCGGCATCTGGAGACGGGGCTCGCACCGACGTCGATCGACGGGCTCGCTGCGTTCAAGGACTTTCTCGTCGAATGGGGCTTTCTCGAACGCGATTTCGATGCACGCGCGTGGGTCGATCCGGAGCCGTTCACGCGTATCGACCGGAATCGCCACGGGTGGGTCGCGTAGCACGCCGCAAATTGCAATACCGAACCTCGTGCGTCGCGCACGTGCGTTCAACCGATCAAACAGGATGACTAATCGATGCTCAGGAAAAAAGTAATCGTCACCGCGCTGGGGGGACTGCTGACGGGCGGACTCGTATCGCTGCCCGCATGGGCGGAAGACGGCGCGACGACAACGGGCGCGCCGGACGCGAAGCCGGCGCAGCAGGCACAGGGCGATGGGGCGGCTGCGGCGCCGCAGGCGGACCGCACGACGCACGGCGCGGCCGAGCGCGTAACGAATCTCGGCACGGTGACGGTGACCGCGCGGCGCCGCAAGGAGCGCATCCAGGACGTGCCGGTCGCGGTGAGCGCGATCGGCGGCGATGCGATCAGAAAGAACGAACTGCGCGTCGTCAACGACGTGACGAAGTACGTGCCGAATTTCACCGGGCAGTCGACCGAAGGCCGCGAGCGACCGCGCTGGTTCCTGCGCGGCGTCGGCAGCAACGATCCGTCGGACCTGTCGCTGAGCCCGATCGGCGTGTACTTCGACGACGTCTACATCAACAGCGTGTTCGGACAGGGCTTTCCGCTGTTCGACCTCGACCGCATCGAAGTGCTGCGCGGGCCGCAGGGCACGCTGTGGGGCAAGAACACCGTCGGCGGCGCGCTCAGCATCACGTCGCAGAAGCCGACGTTCGACGTGAGCGGCTACGGCAAGCTCGGGATCGGCCAGTACAACAGCCGGCTTGCGGAAGCCGCGATCGGCGGGCCGATCGGCAACAACGACGTACTTGCCGCGCGCGTGTCGGTGTATCACGAGAACGCCGACAGCTTCTACACGAACACGGTTCAGCAAGGCCGCTTCGGCGGCTTCCACGACAACGCGGTGCGTTTCCAGGTGCTGGCCGTACCGACGTCGGACACCGACTTCCTGTTCAACATTCACGGTCGCAACTACACGGGCGGCGGCAACGCGTGGCATGCGCAGGGCGCGGGGCCGGGCGGCGCGAACCAGTTCGGCTTCGTCGGGTCGAGCGACCCGTATACGGTGTCGCTCAACGCGCCGTCGAGCGATCACATCTCGACCTGGGGCACGTCGCTGACCGCGCACTGGCGGATCAATCCGGCACTGTCGCTGACGTCGATCACCGCGTTCGAAGGGCTGCACCGCTGGTATCAGGACGACGAGGACTATTCGCCGTTCGACGCCGCGCGCTCACACGACCGGCTGTCGAGCCGCCAGTTCTCGCAGGAATTCCGGCTCGAATCGCCGCAGAACGACCGGCTGAGCTGGCTCGTCGGCACGCATCTGTTTACCGAGCAACTGGCCGAGCAGGGCGCGGGCGGTGGCTTGCCCGGCTCGCCGTCGCCGGCGTTCTATCACCTGACCGACCTCACGCAGCACACGCAGAGCGCGGCGATCTTCGGCAGCGTCAAGTACCGCTTCACCGATCGCTTCAACGTGACGGGCGGGCTGCGCTACACGATCGAACGCAAGAACATCAACCTGACGGGCGTGCAGGGCACGGGCAACGTGACGTTCAGCGATCCGAACGACTGGTGGTCGCCGGCGTCGGTATCGTCGCCGCTCGCGGTCAGCGCACGGCAGAACCAGACCAATACGTGGCGCGCGCCGACCTGGGACCTCACGCCCGAATACGCGCTCGCGGACAACGTGCGCGCGTATTTCCGCTATGCGCGCGGCTTCCGCTCGGGTGGCTACAACGGCAACGCGTACACGCAAAGCACCGTGTCGACCGTGTCGCCGGAGTACCTGACCGACTACGAGGTGGGGATCAAGAGCGAGTGGTTCGACAAGCGGCTGATCGTCAACGCGAGCGTGTTCCACTACGACTACCGCGACATCCAGGTATTCGCGCTCGCGCCGAACCCGTTCGGCGGGCCGCCCGTGTCGACGCTGTCGAACGCGGGGCAGGGGCGCGCGGATGGCTTCGAGCTCGAGCTGAAGGCGCAGCCGGTCAACAGCCTTTACCTGTTCGCGAACCTCGGGATGCTGAACACGCGCTATACGGAGTTCCGCTATGTGCCGACCGCGGTCGGCAACTCGTTCGCGCGCTCGCCGCACACGACGATCAACGCGGGCTTCGACTATCGGGTGCCGTTGACGTTCGGCACGCTGACGGCGGGCGGGGACGTCAACTACCGGAGCCACGAATACTTCAGCGCGACCCGGCAGACGATGCCGCAGCTCTGGCAGGGTGGCTACACGGTGCTGAACGCGCATGTGTCGTACACGACGCCGAACCAGAAGTACATCGTGACGGGCTACGTGACGAACCTGACCAACAAGGTCTACAAGAAGCTCGAACTGCTGCCGTCGTATGGCGCATATCCGGTGTTGTATGGTGATCCGCGGACGGTCGGGTTGACGTTGACCGCGAAGATCTGACCGGTTGGGGGCGGCGCGGGGCCGCATCGCGCGCGAGTGCGATTCGGCCGCGCCTGCAGTGCGATGTGCGATCCGCGATCCGTATCAGATCAGCAGCGTCAGCGTGCGGAACAGCGCAAGATCCTCGTTGCGCGCCGAGCGCGCATGACGCCGGATCACCAGCAGCAGGCAGTCGATGAAGCAGCGCGCCGCGTCGCTCAGCGTGCTGCTGCGGCGCGTGACGATGCCGAGGTCGCGCGGCTCGAAGGTCTCCTTCAGCGCCAGCGCGCGCATCCGGTCGCCGAATGGCGGCACGACGCTCAGGATCGTCGGGCACCATGTGCACATGTCGGCCTGTTCGAGCATCGTCTGCAGCATCGCGACCGATTGCGCGCGGACGATGCGCCGCTCGTCGATCTGCGCGCCGTGGCGCGTGAACAGGTAATCGACGAGCGCGGCCTGGCCGTCGGGCGCGAAGTTCAGCACCCAGTCCTGGTCGAGCAGGTCGTGGATCGAGAGAGCCCGCTCGCGCGGATGGCCGGCGCGCACCATCACCGACGTCTCGTAGGTCAGCACCGGCTCGCACGCGAACTCCTGCGCGGCGACCCCCGGCTGCACCTGGCCAAGCGCGAAATCCATGCTGCCGTCGCGCAGCAGCGGCTGCGCGACGGCCATCAATCCTTCATACAGTTCGAGGCGCACGTCGGGCATCCGCTCGCGGAACAGCAGCACCGTCTCCGCGAGAAACGTCAGCGTGAGCCACGGCGTGACGCCGACGCTCAGGCGTCCTTCGATGCGGCCACGCATTTTCGCGAGATCGCTTTGCGCGTGTTCGAGTTGCTTGAGCACGAGCTTCGCGTGCGTGAGCAGCGCGCGGCCGTAGTCGGTGAAACCGATCCCTTCCGGCGCGCGGACGAGCAGCGGCAGGCGCTCGCTCGCCTCCAGCTCGCGCAGTGCCCGCGTGACGGCCGCCTGCGACAGCCCCAGCGCGCGCGCCGCGCCGCGAATGCTTCCCGCCTCCGCGCTCGCGACGAGCGCCTGCAACTGATGCAGCTTCATGGGGAGATACCTGACAACAAGAAGTTGTCATCATAACGAAACCGGGACTGTTCCGCCGGATTTCAGCCGCATACGATCCCGTCACGATTCGCCGTCCTGGCGATCGATCGAATGATGGAATCGAGGAGTATCGGCGTTGGACCATGAACGTATCCTGCCCGAAGTGGCGGCCATCGAAGCAGAGATGATCGCGCTGCGCCAGCGGCTGCACGCGCACCCGGAGCTCGGTTACGACGAGCATGCGACGAGCGAGCTGGTGGCCGAATGCCTGACAACATGGGGTTATCGGGTGACGCGCGGCCTCGGCGGCACGGGCGTGGTCGGCACGCTGACGCGCGGCGCGGGGCGCCGGCTCGGCCTGCGCGCGGACATGGACGCGCTGCCGATCCGCGAGACGACCGGGCTGCCGTATGCGAGCCGGATCGACGGCGTGATGCACGCGTGCGGGCACGACGGCCATACGGCGATGCTGCTCGCGGCCGCGCGTTGCGTCGCGGAACGCGAGCGGTTCCATGGCACGCTGAACCTGATTTTCCAGCCGGCCGAGGAAGGACTTGGCGGCGCGAAGCGGATGATCGACGACGGGCTGTTCGAGCAGTTTCCGTGCGACGCGATCTTCGCGATGCACAACGTGCCGGGCCTGCCCGCGGGCAAGCTGGGCTTCTGCGACGGGCCGTTCATGGCGTCGGCCGACGAGGTGCGCGTGCGCGTGACCGGGCGCGGCGGGCACGGTGCGGTGCCGCATGCGGCCGTCGATCCGGTTGTCGTCTGCGCGTCGATCGTGATGGCGCTGCAGACGATCGTGTCGCGCAACGTGAACCCGCAGGATCTCGCAATCATCACAGCAGGGACAATCCATGCGGGCACCGCGTCGAACGTGATTCCGCCGCACGCGGAGCTCGAGTTGAGCGTGCGCGCGCTGTCGCCTGACGTGCGCGCGCTGCTCGAACGGCGCATCCGCGAGACGGTCGCGGGGCAGGCCGCGAGCTACGGCGCGACGGCCGAGATCGACTACCGTCTCGGCTATCCGGTGCTCGTCAATCACGCGGCGGAAACGGCGTTCGCGCGGCAGGTCGCGCACGACTGGGGCGGCGACGCTGCGGTGATCGACCATCTGCAGCCGATCGCCGCGAGCGAGGACTTCGCGTTCATGCTGAACGCGTGTCCGGGCAGCTACCTGTCTATTGGCAATGGCGTGGGCAACGGCGATGGTGCGGCCGGTTGCGCGCTGCACAACCCCGGCTATGACTTCAACGACACGTGCATCGCGATCGGCGCGAGCTACTGGGTCGCGCTGGCGGAACGGTTTCTCCGCTGACGCGCGGTGCGCGGAAAGCGGGCGGGGCGGCGCCGGACGCCGCGACGATTTCGGTTCATTTCGGTTTACTTCGGTTTACTTCAGATCACACAAGGAGACACACGATGAAACAGTGGATGGCGGCGCTCGCGGTTGTGCTGGCGGCAGGGTCGGTGCATGCCGGCGACTGGACGGGCAAGGAGATCCGGCTGGCGGTCGATCCGACCTATCCGCCGCTCGAATACAAGCTGCCGGACGGCACGCTGGCCGGCTTCGGTATCGACATCACGAACGCGTTGTGCGCGGAACTCCACGCGCGCTGCGTATGGGTCGAGTCGAGCTTCGACGGGATGATTCCGGGCCTGCTCGCGCGCAAGTTCGACGTGATCGCGTCGTCGATGACGATCACGCCGAAACGGATGCAGCAGATCGCGTTCACGAACCGGATCTCGAACGCGCCGGCGCGCCTCGTCGTGCGCAAGGGCTCGCCGCTGCTGCCGAGCGCCGACGCGCTGAAGGGCAAGCGGGTCGGCGTCGAGCAGGGGTCGGCACAGGCCGACTATGCGATCGCGAACTGGCAGCAGGCCGGTGCGCAGATCGTGTCGTACCAGAACCAGGACCAGGTGTACGCCGATCTCGTGACGGGCCGGCTCGATGCAGCGTTCCAGGCATCGATCGCGGCCAGCGACGGCTTCCTGAAGAAGCCGCAGGGCAAGGACTTCACGTTCGCCGGCGCGCCGATCGGCGACCCGAAATTCTTCGGCCAGGGCGACGGGCTCGGGCTGCGCAAGCAGGATGCCGACCTGCGCGAAGCGTTCAACCGCGCGCTCGCGACGATCCTCGCGAACGGCACGTATGCGCGCATCAACCGGAAGTATTTCGACTTCGACATCTACGGCGCGAAGTGACGGGCACGTTCCGGCGCGCCGACGCGGTGCGCGCGACACATAATCAATAAGGATAGCAAATGAAGTGGAGATCGATTCGGTTCATCATGCCGGCGCTGTGCGCGGCGCCCGCGTTCGCGTTTGCACAGAGCAACGTCACGCTGTACGGGCTCATCGACGCGGGCATCGACTATACGAACAACGTCGGCGGCCACAGCGCGTGGCAGATGGCGAGCGGATTCGCACAGGGCAGCCGCTGGGGCCTGAAGGGCACCGAGGATCTGGGCGGCGGCTATAGCGCGCTGTTTCAGCTCGAGAACGGCTTCAACGTGACGAGCGGCACGCTCGCGCAAGGTGGCCGCGAATTCGGCCGGCAGGCCTACGTGGGTATTGGCAGCACGCGCTTCGGCACGCTGACGTTCGGGCGGCAATACGATTCCGTCGTCGACTATCTCGCGCCGACGACCGCGAACGGCAGCTGGGGCGTCTATCCGTTCTCGCATCCGTTCGACAACGACAACACCGGCAACACGTTCCGCGTGAACAACACGGTCAAGTATGCGAGCCCGGATTTCTCCGGGTTCTCGTTCGGCGGCACGTACAGCTTCAGCAACGACACGAACTTTGCGAACAACCGCCAATGGAGCGTCGGCGCGCAGTACGAGAACGGCGGGCTGCTCGTCGGCGCTGCGTTCCTGAACGCGAACAACCCCGGTGCGACGTCAGGCGGCGCGATCGCGGGCGCGGGATCGGTCGGAGCCGATGCGAACTTCGTGTCGTCGCGGCTGCGGATCTTCGGCGCGGGCATCAACTACACGGCCGGGCCCGCGACGGTCGGGTTCGCGTACACGAACAGCAACGTGAGCCGGCCGAGCGCGAACGTCGGCTACCTGTTCGGCGACGAGACGATCCAGCCGGTCACGGGGCCGCTCGCGGGCGGAACCGTGACCGCGATCAAGTACCAGAACTTCGAAGTGAACGGCAAGTACCAACTCACGCCCGCGTGCTTCGTCGGCGCGCAGTACGTGTACACGACCGTCCGCTACGATGCGACGACCGGCAACGCGAAGCCGAAGATCCATTCGGTCGGGCTGATGGCCGATTACAACCTGTCGAAGCGCACCGACGTGTATCTGATGGGCGCGTACCAGAAGGTCGCCGGCGACGCGACCGGTTCGTCGCTCGACCAGGCGTACGTCCCGGGCGCGGCCGATCTGTCGTCGACGTCGAAGCAGTTGATGGTGCACGCGGGGATCCGGCACAAGTTCTGAGCGAACGGGGGCGGGACGCAGCCCCGGGCCTCGCCCCCCACCCCCGCCCTTGTTCCGGCCGGTCGCGTTACTGCGCGACGCGGATTACGACCTTCCCGAAGTGCTGTCCCGACTTCAGGTATTCATACGCATCCGGCGCGTCGTCGAAGCCGAACACGCGATCAACGACCGGCTTGATCCGGCGCGCGTCGACGAGCCCGGCCACCGCGTCGAGCGTCGCACGGCTGCCGACCATGATGCCCTGCAGCCGCCGGATGCCGCCGATCAGCGACAGCAGGCCGAGTTCCGGCCCCGCGAAGCTGCTGAGGCCGCCGATCACCGACACGACGCCGCCCATTTTCGTTGCGGCGACCGAGCGCGGCAGCGTGTCCCGCCCGCCGACCTCGACGACGATGTCCGCGCCGGCGCCGCCGGTGAGCCGCAGCACTTCGTGCTGCCATTCCGGTGTCGCGCGATAGTTGATCGTCGCGTCGGCGCCGAGCTGGCGTGCGCGTTCGAGCTTCGCGTCGCTCGACGACGTGATGATCGTGCGCAGGCCGGCCGCATGCGCGAGCTGCAGCGCGACGATCGACACGCCACCTGTGCCGAGCAGCACGACGGTCGAGCCGGGCGCCGTGCCGCCGTCGCCGAACAGCGCGTTCCACGCGGTGATGCCCGCGCACGACAGCGTCGACGCTTCGTCGTAGTCGAGATGCGCGGGGATCGCGACGAGCGCGTTCTCGTCCGACACGAAATACTCGGCGAGCACGCCGTCGAACTGCGCGCCGGGCGATCCTGAAGCCTTCGCCGGCGTCGGCGGGCCGTCGATCCAGCGCGGGAAGTAGGTGTTGATCACGCGATCGCCGGGCTTGAAACGCGTGACGTCGCGGCCGATTTCGACGACTTCGCCCGCGCCGTCTGCGACGGGGATCAGCGGCGCATCGCCGATGCCCATATAGTCGCCGCGCGCGAACATCAGGTCGCGAAAATTCAGCGATGCCGAATGAACCTTCACGATGACGTCGTTCGGGCCGGCCGAAGGACGCGGCGCGTCGATACGCTTCAATCCGGCGAGGCCTGCGCCGGGTTTTTGTTGCCATGCCTGCATGTCGACTCCCGTTGGTGATGGACGGGCCTATGATAGTGTTGCTTGCGGGGACGCATTGGCGAGACTTCGGCCACTAACTGTCGCCATCATGGAAACAAATCCATCAGAAGGGGAAGCACATGGAGGATCGCCTGGGTGGCATCGCCGAATTCGTCGACGTCGTGGAAGCGGGCAGCTTCGCGGCGGCGGCGCTGCGGATCGGCGTGACGCGCTCGGCCGTCGCGAAGATCGTCGCGCGGCTCGAGCGGCGGCTCGGCGTGCGGCTGCTGCAGCGCACGACGCGCCATCTGAGCCTGACCGACGAAGGGCTGCTGTACTACGAGCAATGCCGCCGGCTGCTGGCCGAGCTCGGCGAGACCGAAGCCGCGCTAGACGCGGGCCGCCACGAGCCGTCCGGGCGCCTGCGCATCAGCGCGCCCGTGCTGTTCGGCCGGCAGTGCGTCGCGCCGGTCATGCAGCGGCTGGTCGAGCGTCATCCGCTGCTCGAAGTCGAGATCTCGTTCAGCGATCGCATCGCGGATCTCGTCAACGACGGCTTCGACATCGCGGTGCGCGTCGGCCCGCTCGCGGACACGACGGCGCTGGTCGGCCGCCAGCTCGGCGTGCAGATGATGGGCATCTGCGCGTCGCCTGCCTATCTGGCGCGGCACGGGCGTCCGGCGGGGTTCGCCGATCTGGCGTCGCATATCGGCATCGCGTATGTGCGCGGCGGGCAGGTCACGCCGTGGCGGCTCGTCGGCGCGGACGGCGACGCGTGCGAGTATCGGGCGAACGGGCGCTTGCGGCTCGACGATCTGCAGGCGATCGCGGACGCCGCCGCGGCCGGAGGGGGGCTCGCGTGGCTGCCGTGCTGGCTGATGACGCCGTATCTGCGCGACGGCCGGCTCGAACTCGTGATGGACAGCAACCGCGTGGGCGGCCCGGAGGTGTTCGCGGTGCGGCCGAAGTCGCGGCACGTTCCGTCGAAGGTGCGGGTCGCGATCGATGCGCTCGTCGACGAGATTCCACGCGTGCTGGCCAAGAGCCTGGCTGTCGAAGGCGAGGACGCCGCGGCCGCGCATGGCTGAGCGCGCGACGCCGCTCATTCAATCAGTGTCACGATTGGAAAGACTTTTCATCCATGACGGCGAGCGCATTGTAATGGCGGTAAATCACGTGTCTGAAAATGACGAGTGCTGCAAAAATTGCTGCAGAACGCGTGGAGCCATGAATTCGGGATGCAAAATTTTCCTGACCGAAACCGATACCGCCGCGCAATCCGCATTCGGGTTTGTTTCGATGGATCGACCAAAAGATGGCAATACCGGCCGGTCGCTCAATTGCTTGACACCCATTTGAAATTGTGTGTGCAATTCGCGTCCTTCATTTGATAAGATGAGCCATCATTCTTCAGGCGGAATCCGGGCGCGCGCTGCGCGAACGCCGGATCGGGGCAGTCGGGCACGAAGAGCGAGGCGAGGTCCGTAAGCAAGCGCGACCGGATACCCGGAAACGCCGTACGGCGCGGCCGAAACCAGGCGCCTCCGTCTACACTTAGCGGTTTTTTTGGTCGGGGCTCGCCCATGGATGACGAAAACGATAGCGCGGTAATCGAGGCGCACTTCGGCACGCGCAGCCCATGTTGGCGTCTGGGCAGCGACAGCAACGCGCTCGAGCTTGCCGCCGTCCGCGGCATGACCAACGTCAGCGTCGCGCTGAGCGCCGAGCAGGCCGCGCAGATTCGTGCGCTCACCGGCGCGACGTCCCATCTCGTGCTCGACCTCGCACTTTTCGGCCGCGCGGTCCGCTTCCATCTCGTCGGCAGGAAACTCAACACGAGTGACTGGGCCGGCACCGCGTCCGCGTATTCGGATACGGCGTCCGTCGCGGAAGATCTCGCGCACGGCCTCGCATTCGCGGAGCAGGTCGTCTCCGAGGTCAATTCGCTCGTCGTGATCCTCGATCGCAACGGCATCGTGCAGCGCTTCAACCGGCTGTGCGAGGAAGTGACCGGCAAGCGCGAAGTCGACGTGATCGGGCGCAGCGCGTTCGAGCTGTTCATGAGCGTGGACGAGGGCGCGCAATCGCGCAGCAACGTCACCGGCTTCTTCGCGAGCAACAAGCCGTTCTCGGTCGAGCGCTACATCAACACGGTGAACGGCCCGCGTCTGTTCGAGTTCCGAAACAAGTTCGTGAAGAGCGGCAGCGGCGTCGACGAGCAGTTCCTGATCTGCTCGGGCATCGACATCACCGAGGAGCGCAACGCGCAGCGGCGGCTCACCGAGCTTGCGAACACCGACGTGCTCACCGGGCTGCCGAACCGCCACGCGATCAGCGAGCAGATCAAGGCGGTGCTCGCCGCCGGCGACGGCGACACGCTGCGCCAGGTCGGCATCCTGTTCCTCGACCTCGACAACTTCAAGCGCGTCAACGATCACTACGGGCACGTCGTCGGCGACCGGCTGCTGCAGGACGTATCGGCGATCATCAACGGCTGCCTGCCGACCGGCGCGACGCTCGCGCGGCTCGGCGGCGACGAGTTCCTCGTGCTGTTCGAACACGGTTCGCGTCCGATGCTCGAAGCGACCGCGCAGGTCATTCTCGACCGGCTGCGCACGCCGATCCATCTCGGGTTGATGGAGGTCTACACGAGCTGCTCGATCGGCATCGCGATGTATCCGCAGCACGGCACCACGCTCGAAACGCTGATCCGCAGCGCGGATACCGCGATGTACGTCGCGAAGGAAGCCGGCAAGCACACGTATCGCGTGTTCATGCTGGAGATGAACCAGAAGGTCGCGAAGTACATGTGGCTCGACACGAACCTGCGCAAGTCGCTGGAAGACGAGCAGTTCGTGCTGCATTACCAGCCGGTCGTCGACATGGCGACAGGCGACGTGCTCGGCGTCGAGGCGCTGGTGCGCTGGCAGTCGCCGGATCGCGGGCTCGTCGCGCCGATGGAATTCATCGAGTTCGCCGAGGAATCGGGGCTGATCGCGCCGCTCGGCCGCTGGGTGATGCGCACGGCCGCCGCGCAGGCGGCCGCATGGAAGGCGAAGGGGCTTGCGACGCGCATCGCGGTGAACGTGTCGGCGCGCCAGCTTCAGGACATGAACATCGTGCACCAGTTCGCGACGATACTCGACGACGTGGGCCTGAAGCCGGGCCTGATCGACATCGAGCTCACCGAGAGCTGCTTCATCGAGGACGAGGACGCGGCGCTCGGCCTGATGAAGCAGTTCCGCCAGCTCGGCGCGGAGATTCATCTCGACGATTTCGGCACCGGCTATTCGTCGTTGTCGCAACTGTCGCGGCTGCCGCTCGACGCGATCAAGCTCGACCGCAGCTTCATCACCGGGATCGATCGCAATCCGCGCTCGCAGGCGCTCGTGAGTTCCGTGGTGTCGCTCGCGCGCGCACTGAATTTCTCGGTGGTCGCCGAAGGTGTCGAGACGCACGCGGAGGCCGAGTTCCTCAAGCAGATCGACGTCGAGCAGGCGCAGGGCTATTACTACGCGCGCCCGATGGCCGCACACGCGTTCGAGGCGTGGCTCGCGGAAAAGAGAAAGTTCAGGCTCATCGCCTGAACTTTCCGGTCATGCGATGCAGTCAGAGGGCGACGGCCGGGATCAGGTCGCCGTCGCGGCACGATCGCATCGCTATCGCGGCACCATCACGTCACCATCACGTCACCGTTCTCAGCTTCGACACGCGGCGGTTCTGCAGCATCACGAGGCGTTCCATGTACGCGAGATCCTTCGGCTCGATCGTGAACGCCGCGCGTACCCAATCCTCGGTGATGTCCATCAGCTCGGCGCGCGACAGCGGGAACACGCGCTGACGCGCGCGCAGCATCGCGCGCACGCCGTTCAGCTTCGGCCGCAGCACGTCGATGAACGTGCGCGTCGCGAGATACGCGTCGCCGGGCTCGAATGCCTGGTCGACGAGCCCGTGATCCGCATACCACTCGGCGACGTGCGGCTCGCCGCTCGCGATCAGGTCCTCCGCGACGCGCCGGTGCGCCTTGCGCGCGACCAGCGAATAGCCGCCCATTCCCGGGAACAGGTTGAACGCAATCTCGGGGAAGCCGAGCTTCACGCCTTTCTGCGCGAGCACGTAGTGATGTGCGAGCGCGGCCTCGAAGCCACCACCGAGCGCGCTCCCCTCGACCATCGCGATCGAGATCGCACCGGTGCCGAAGCCCGTGTAGATCTCGTAGACACCGTCGATGCACGAGCGCGCGTAGGCCATCAGCTGATCGCGCCTGCCGCTGCGGATCGCGTCGACGAAGAAGCTCAGGTCGCCGCCGACGTTGAACAGCTCGGGAACGAGCGAGCCCGTCACCCAGAAGTCGAACGTCAGCCCGGATTCGCGGGCGACACGCGCAAGATGAATGATGTCGGTGACGAGCTGCTGATTGAAGCACGGCCTCGGTTCGGAGCGAAGCATCATCCACATGACGTTGCGGCCTTCTTCATAGAACGCCTGCAGCTGCGTCAGTTCGCCGGCTTCGTAAAACGGCCGGCATGCGGGGTGTGTCAGGAGTTGCATGGATGGGTCCTCGGTGAAAGTGGTTTGCGTTGGTCAAACCGACGCGTACCTGATCCATGCGAATGCAACACGGCCGCATGGCCTCGGGTCGCGCGGCATTGCCATTGTTGCGCGCGCCCACTCGGCGGATGTGCGGATTGGATTGCCTGATTGCGCGGCTGGCGTGCGTATGGCGGCGGGGATTTCTGGTGTGTGTGGTCGCAAAGAAAGCCGAAATCTGGCCAATGCGTAAAACCGGTTTATTTATGGATTTCTCGACGAAATATCGGGGATAGAAGCAATGAAAACGTTTCGTCGGATGAAGTGACGAAGAGGCGCCATCTCCGTTTGCTGTCGAGGTTTTGCTGCGCAGGTCAACACGCAATGCCGGCAATTCGCATCGGAATTGTTCTTGCTCGATCGGCAATGGCTGAGACGCGGTGCGATCGGCGTTACGACGTAATTCGGCTGCGCCGCGTTAGCGCGAGCACGCAATTGGCGGGGTAAAGCAGCATTCGGTGTCGGCAATCACAAGCGTGAATTGGCAATGCGCGATGCCCACGCGTTTTCTGCAGGCGCATTGAAAGGGCCGCATTGATTCCGTTGGCCGGGTGGTTCCCGTTTCCCGGTGCAGGGTATTCACCAGTCGCCGCCTGTATCCGGCGGGATTTTGCGGCGCTAGAATCGCGCGCCCGAAGCGCGCCCGAAGCGCGCCCGAAGCGCGCCCGAAGCGCGCCCGATACGCACCCGATACGCACCCGATTTACGTCCGATCATTGCCGCGACCGGCCGTCCTCCTTCCGGCTCGTGTGCGCGAGACCTTGCCAGGTTCGGCCCGGATCGGCCAACATTCGCTTCCGGCGCGACTGCGAATGCAACCGCAGCCGGCCACATACCGACAGAAGATGCCCGTTCGCACCCGGCGGCCGACCGGATCGGCGCCCGCGACCGGCATGGAGGAGAACACGCATGTCAGAAAAACACCGAATCCTGGTACTGGACGACGATCCGGAAGTGCGCGCCTGGCTGAAGGGCGTGCTGGAAGAGGCCGGCTTCGACGTGTCGGCGGCCGACAGCGCCGCGCAGATGCAGCAGCAGCTGGCGGCCGCGCCGCACGCGCTCGTCATACTCGACCTGAAGCTGCGCGGCGAGGACGGCCTGACGGTCGCGCGCGAGCTGCGGCGGCGCTCCGACGTGTCGATCATCATGATCAGCGGCCTCGGCGACGAGACGGACCGCGTACTCGGCCTCGAGACCGCGGCCGACGATTTCGTCACGAAGCCGTTCTCCGGGCGCGAGCTGATCGCGCGCGTGCGCGCGCAACTGCGGCGCACGACCGAGCTGTCGATGCCGCGCCCCGCGTCGACCGGCGCCGGCCCGCGCTTCTGCTTCGACGGCTGGACGATGGACCTGTCCGCGCGCACGCTGACTCGCGACGGCGGCCCGTGCGCGCTGACGCAGGGCGAGTTCGAACTGCTCGCCGCGATGGTGCAGCAGCCGTCGCGCGTCTGGTCGCGCGACCAGTTGCTCGAGCACACGCGCGGCTTCGGCATCGACGTCTACGACCGTACGATCGACGTGCTGATCCTGCGGCTGCGCCGCAAGATCGAGCCGAACCCCGAGCAGCCGACCTACATCCGAACCCAGCGCGGCGTCGGCTATGTGTTCGCGGTGCCCGTCGTGCGCGTGTGACGCGATGCGCACGACGTTCAAACTGCTGCCGCCCTGGAGTGTCCGGGCCAAGCTGATCGCGACGTTCCTGCTGCTGTTCGGCATCACGCTCGCGGTCGTGGTGGTCGGCGTGCTCGGCATGCGCGCGAACCAGAATGCGCTCGACGAATACGAGGCGAACGTGGTGCCGGAGATCGCGCGCGCGCTCGAGCTGTCGGACAAGGTCGCGCAGCTCGCTGCGGTCGCGCCGAGCATGATGCTGACCGATTCGCCGGACCTGCTGCACAGCGATACCGAGCTGCTGCGCGGGCTGCTCGGCGACATTCGGCGCCTGTCGCCCGGCTTCGGCA
Organism: Burkholderia sp. Ac-20353; assembly: GCF_017104785.1. Lineage (NCBI taxonomy): Bacteria > Pseudomonadati > Pseudomonadota > Betaproteobacteria > Burkholderiales > Burkholderiaceae > Burkholderia > Burkholderia sp. Ac-20353. The sequence goes on from NZ_JAAGPL010000092.1 coordinate 30,339, forward strand.
AGCTGGCCGGGCCCGCCACGAAGGGCGGCGAGCAGCTCGCGGTGATCGACGATCTCGACGCGGTCGACCAGGATCTCGCGCGGCTCTTGATCGTATCGGGCCGGCAGCGGCAGCTGAAGGAAGAGCTGGGCGAGCTGCGCGTCGCGAACGATCGCATCGGCGACGATATCGCCCGCGAGAAGGGCCTGCTCGCGCAGCAGGCGCCAACGCTGCTCGAGATCTGGGCACGCACGGCCGGCGCGTTACAGGCGGCCAACGCGGCCGAGCTCGGCAGCGCGGAAAGCGACAACGAGGCGCTGTGGCTGCGCGCGCGCGAACGCGGCGAGGACCGCCGCCAGCCGGTGCTCGCCGCCGCGCTCGAGCGGCTCGACGCCGGCGCGCGCAGCGTGTTCGCGGTGCGCCGCGAGTTCCTGTCGAGCGAAGCGCAGACGGGCTATCTCGTCACGCTGCTGCGCGGTCACGCGGACCACCTGAGCGGCAAGTCCGCGCGCTATGTCGAGCGCCTGCGGCAGATCGCCAGCGAGCGCAGCGACAAGGTGCGCAAGGTCGCGGTCTCCAGCCAGTCGGGCCTGCTGTTGCTGGCCATCGCGGGGGTGGTGGTCGCGCTGCTCGGCGTCGCGTACGCGAGCCGCATCCTGCAGAAGCTGCAGGCGATGACGCGCGTGATGGCACGTCTGGCGAACGGGATCACGTCGGACCGGATGCCGTCGACGCACCGGCCCGACGAAATCGGCGAGCTTGCGCGCGCGTTCGAGGTGTTCCGCACGAACCTGCTCGAGAAGGAGCAACTGACCCAGGGGCTCGAGTTGCAGCGCCGCCTGCAGGAATCCGTGCTCAACTCGATGAACGACGGCGTGTCCGTCCATGATACGCACGGCAGGCTGATCGAGTGGAATCCGACCTTCGCGACGCTGCTCGACATCGACGCCGCGACGCTGCAGGCGGGCCTGCCGCTCGCGGCGCTGCGACAGGCGGTAAGCCCGCGCGCACGCTGGCGCCAGGTGTCGCGCGAGACCGCGACCCGCACGTCGGACGGCGCGCGCATTGCCGCGTCGGCCGAACTGCATCTCGGCGACCGGCGGATCCTCGAATTCCACTGCCAGCCGCTGCCGGACGGCGGCTGGGTCGCGGTCTGCCGCGACCTGACGAGCCGGCGCGCGGTCGAGGCCGAGTTGCGCCAGGCGCAGAAGATGGACGTGCTCGGCCAGCTGACGGGCGGCGTCGCGCACGATTTCAACAACTTCCTCGTCGCGATCCTCGGCAACCTGGAGCTGCTGCTGCCGCGGCTCGACGGGCAGCACGACGCGCAGACGATGGCCGAGCGGGCGCGCCGCGCGGCCGAGCGCGCGTCGCGGCTCACGCGGCGGCTGCTCGCGTTCGCGCGGCGCCAGCCGCTGCAGGCCGAACGCGTGTCGGTGCGGGGGATGCTCGCGGAGATGCTCGACCTCGTCGAATATTCGGCGGGGCAGCGGGTGACGGTCGTGCTGGAGCCGGCCGCCGGCACGTTGTGGGTGAACGTCGATCGCGGCCAGCTCGAGAACGCGATCCTCAACCTGACGCTCAAC
>NZ_JAAGPL010000093.1:0-234 GCF_017104785.1 Burkholderia sp. Ac-20353
TAAAAAAAAAAAAAAAATAAAATAAGATAGTATACACTATAGTAAAAAAATTAAGAAGTTGATGATTTTAACATCAGAGACGGAATCATAATTAGAATGATCACGTGTTCACCATAACAACATATCTATAACAGTACAGACACTCACTCTCACGAGTACAGTATGTCATATGTGACCTCAATTCACCATGACTATCAGATCCTACATAGTCTGTACCATTAGTTGCAGATTCTA
>NZ_JAAGPL010000094.1:0-31741 GCF_017104785.1 Burkholderia sp. Ac-20353
TGCCGGCGCGCGCGCGGAGCCCATCGACACGCGGCTCGCGGCCGCGCGCATTTCCGCACGCCTCGACCGGCTGCCGGCGACGCGCACGATCTGGCAGCTCGTGATGCTGCTCAGCCTCGGGCTGTTCTTCGAGGTGTACGACCTGATGTTTTCCGGCTACATCGCGCCGGGGCTGATCAGGAGCGGCCTGCTGACCGCGACCACGCACGGGCTGTTCGGCACGAGCGGCGTCGCGAGCTTCATCGCCGCGCTGTTTGCGGGGCTGTTCATCGGCACCGCGTGCTGCGGTTTTCTCGCCGACCGCTTCGGCCGACGCGCGATCTTCACGTGGTCGCTGCTGTGGTACACGGCGGCCAACATCGTGATGGCATTCCAGGACACCGCGTTCGGGCTGAATCTGTGGCGATTCATCGCAGGAATCGGCATCGGCGTCGAGATCGTCACGATCGGCACCTATATCTCCGAACTCGTGCCGAAGCACATCCGCGGCCGAGCGTCCGCTTGCTCGCAGGCGGTCGGCTTCTGCGCGGTGCCGGCGGTCGCGTTCCTGTCGTACGGGCTCGTGCCACGCACGGTGCTCGGGCTCGATGGCTGGCGCTGCGTGGTGCTGATCGGCGTCGTCGCCGCGATCGGCGTATGGTTCATCCGCCGCCGCCTGCCGGAAAGCCCGCGCTGGCTCGCGCAGCAAGGGCGAATCGACCAGGCCGACGCGGTGATGGCGCGGCTCGAGGCGCGCGTGCAGCGCGACACGGGGCAGCCGCTGCCGCTGCCCGCCGAACCCGCGCCGGCGCGCGCGAAAGCCGCGTTCCGCGACCTGCTGGTGCCGCCATATCGCAAGCGCGTCGCGATGCTCGTGATCTTCCACGTGTTCCAGACGGTCGGCTATTACGGCTTCGCGAACTGGGTGCCGACGCTGCTCGTCAGGCAGGGCATCACGGTGACGACGAGCCTGATGTACGCGTCGATCATCGCGATCGCCGCACCGATCGGGCCGCTCGTCGGCTTGCTGATCGCCGACCGCTTCGAGCGCAAGGCCGTGATCATCGGGATGGCCGCGCTCAACGTCGTATGCGGGCTGCTGTTCAGCCAGGCGCGCGAGACCGTGCTGCTCGTCAGCCTCGGCGTGTGCCTCGTGCTGGCCGGCAACATCATCTCGTACAGCTATCACGCGTACCAGGCCGAGCTGTTCCCGACGAGCATCCGCGCCCGCGCGGTCGGTTTCGTCTACTCGTGGAGCCGCGTAAGCGCGATGTTCTCGTCGTTCGTGATCGCGTGGTGCCTGCGCGAATTCGGCGTCCCCGGCGTGTTCGTGTTCATCTCGGCGGCCATGGCGATCGTGATTGCGGCGATCGGGCTGCTCGGGCCAAGAACGCGCGATGTCGCGCTCGAAGACCTGTCACGCTGAATGCCGCCATTGCGCAGCCGGCGACCGGCGCGTGCCCGGCGAACCGCGTGCGCCCGCGATGCCCGTGGGGCGGTGCCACGACCATACGCGGCCGCCGCCCCAACGCTGTCGGCAGGACCGCGCGGTCAGAACGTCGTGCGCAAACCGGCCATCACGCTGCGGCCGCCTTCCGGCGCGAAGCCGCGCACGACCGAGCTCGCGTAGCGGATGTCCTGGTTCGTCAGGTTGTCGCCACGCAGGTACGCGAGCCAGTGCGTCGCGCCGACCCGGAACTTGTACGTCAGCATCACGCCGAGCGACGTGTAGCCGGCAGTCGGCAGGTCGTTGTCCGGCACGCGGTGCTGTGCCCATGCATGCGTGACCTGGGCGCGCGCGCCGAACGGCCCGTATCCGTAGTCGGCCGCGAGCGTCGCGCGCAGCGGCGCGATGCGCGGCAGCGGCTGGCCCGTGTCGACGTTGCGCGCATGCGTGTAGTCGGCGGTCAGTTCGAGATCGACCGTATGGCCGCGCCGCGCGAACGCGCGCCACTTGCCGTCCAGTTCGACACCGTAGAACTCGGCGCGCACGCCGCGATAGACCGCCTCGTAGAGCGCGCCGTCGGTGCCGGGCGCGACCGGCTCGCCGTCGCCGTCGACGACGCGGCCCGTGTTGTACTCGGTCAGGTAGTTCGAGAAGCGGTTGTAGAACACGCCGACGCTGCCGCGATTCGGGCCGCTCGCATAGCGCAGCGACAGGTCGGTCGACACCGCCTTTTCCTTCGATGCGTTCGGGTTGCCGATCAGGAACTGCCCGGTCGCGTCGTGCGGGCCGTTCGAATACAGCTCGTAGAACGTCGGCGCGCGCTCCGTGTACGCGACGTTCGCGGCAACCGACCACACGGGGGTCAGCGAGAACAGCGCGCCTGCGGACACGCTGCCCGCGTTGAAGTCGCGCGGCTGCGCGAGCGCGAACTTTTCGACGCCCGCCGGATCGGGCTGCAGCTTCACATGTTCGTAGCGCCCGCCGACGCTCAGCTTCAGCGCATCCGACACCCGCCATTCCTCGAGGCCGAACAGCGCGACGCTCGTCGTGCGCGTGCTCGGCACGAGCGTCTCTTCGCCGAGCGCCGAGAACGTGTTCTGGCCGAACTGCACGCCGAGCGCACCCTCGAACGGGCCGACCTTGCGATGCCGCGCCTCGATGCGCGCCTCATAGCCGCGATTGCGGAACATCGTCGCGGTTTCGCCGTTGTCGACTTCCTTGTGCCGGTAATCGGTGTACGCGAAGTCGAATTTCAGCTGCGAGAACGGCCCGCGCAGGTTGCGCACCTCGGACGCGACCGCGAAGCGTTCCTGGCGCATCCGCAGCCGCACGTTGTCATCCGCGACCGAGCCGTAGTTCGACTCGTAGCCGCTGTACGACAGGCCCGTGAAGCCGTCCGCCCACGTGTACGACGCACCGACCGTGCCGCCGTGCACGCGGCCGTCGCTGTTCGGCACGCTGCCGTACGGCTGCGGCGCGTCGGGGCCGTCGAGCGCGCGCTGCGCGTCGCTGTGCGCGTAGCCGGGAATCCGCAGCTTGCTCGCCTCGCGATCGAATGCGTCGACGTGGAACGCGAAGCGGCCGTTGCCGCCCTCGACCTGTGCGGCGCCTGCGCGCACCGAGTTCGCGCCGCCGTAGCGCGCGTCGAGCGCGCCCGTCACGCCTTCGATCGCTTCACGCGGAATGCGGTTGTCGATCGTGTTGACGACGCCGCCGACCGCATTGCCGCCGTACAGCAGCGCAGCCGGGCCGCGCACGATCTCGACGCGCTCGATCGTCAGCGGATCCTGCGGCACCGCGTGGTCGTACGACAGCGACGACGCATCGTAGGCGGCGACGCCGTTCTGCAGCAGCCGGATCCGGTCGCCGTCCATCCCGCGGATGATCGGGCGGCCGACCATCGGGCCATAAGTCGTCGTCGACACGCCGGGCAGGCCGTTCAGCGTCTCGCCGAGCGAATCGGCCTGACGGCGCGTCAGCGCGTCGCCGGACAGTTGCGCGGTCGGAGCGATCAGTTGCGCGTCGCCGAGCGGGTTCGCGGTCACGAAGATCGGTGCAAGCGGGCGGTCGGCGGACTGGACGGGCGTCGCGGGTGACACAAGCGGTGTATTGGCCTGCCCGTGCGCCACGGTGGCGAGCAGCATCAGGGAAAGCGGGGAGAGCGGGCGAAGCGGGTGATGAAGGTGACGAGGGTGGTCGCGCATGGTCCAGGTGTTGTCGGATGGGAACAAACGGAAGTCGGCGCGCGCGAACTTGATACGATATATTGTTGCATTCGCAGCGCGCAATGACCCGCCGAAACGAGACGTGACGGCGCCTGCCCGGTTGGCTGGCAGCCCGGCAGGCCTCACGCAGGCAAAATGATATGTTATATCATTTCGAAATGACAACACGCCGCTGCGGCGGGGGCGGTCGAAACGCGATCACCGCGCCAAGCGATACAAGACGTCGGGGCAGCCTTCCTCGTTGGCGCTTGCGTCGCGGTGCGCGATCGCGACAAACGCGTGCCGTTCGTAGAAGGCCGCGGCGGTACGGTTCATCGCGAACGTGTACAGCTGGACGGGAAGGCGGGTGCGCGACGTCACCGACTTCAGCAGCAGCGTGCCGATTCCCCGGCGCTTGACGCTGGGGCAGACATACAACTGATCGAGCCAGACGATGCCGTCGGCTTCGGATTGAGCGGCCAGGCCGACGATCGTGTCGCGGTCCACCGCGACCGTGACGTCACCTGACGGAACCAGTACGTTGGCGACCCAGTCGCGCACCGCAGCGTCGGAGTGCGCGAGAGGGGCATACGATGCCAGTTCCGTTCGCGACCGCAGGTACAGGTCGGCCAGTTCGTCGGCATCGGCCGAGGTCGCGCGTCGCAAGGTCACGACCATGCGTGCTCCTTTCAGGTTGATCGACGCGTCGATGCACGCGTCGCCGTGTTCAGCCGGCCGGCTTCCCGGCGGCTATCGCATGCATGCGCGCCACCAGCTAGTCGCGCTCGGGCGCGCCCAACGGGAAGAAGCGCCGATAAGGCCGCGCGTCGTCGACGACGCGGGCCACTGACGGCCGGGACAGCAGCCGCGCCCGGTACGCGGCGAGCGCGGCATGGCGTTCGGGAATCGGATGCACCCAGTCCGCATAGAACAGCGCGGGCGCGGCGGCGCAATCGGCAATCGTGAACCGGCCGCACGCAGCCCATTCCTTCGCCTGCAGCCGCGCATCCAGCCAGTCGTAGCTGCGCTCCAGCAGCGCATGCGCGTCGGCCACCCCGCACGGGTCCCGTTCGTCGTCAGCACGCAATGCATCGCCGACGATGCGCTGCATCGGCGCGTTCACGTAGTCGTCGAACACGTCGGCCATCATCCGCGCGTCCAGCGCGTCGCGCGGGTCCGCCGGCACCATCGGCGTGCCGTTGCCATGAAACAGGTCGAGATATTCGATCACGGCGTTGCTCTGCGTGATCTCCGTGTCCCCGTCGACCAGCGCCGGAAATTGCCCGGTAGGCGACAGCGCAGCCATGCGCGCCTGGTTTTCCGGATGATCGGGATCGACGATCCGGAACGTGAAGGCCACCTCGCGCTCGTAGAGCGCGATCAGCGGTTTCCACACGAACGATGCGAACGGGTGTCCGTAAAGTGCGACCGTCATTGAAGGGCTCCGGAGGATCGAAGGACGGTCTCGATCATGTCGTACATGAGTCCGGACCCATGGCGGCGATCGGCGGTGCCGTCCTTGCCGTCCAGGAACACGATCTGTTCGGTGTAGGACACGCGCGTGCCGTCCTCCTGGGGTTCGAGTTCCAGGCTCGACAGCGTGACCGAATGAAAGCACCCGGAGTGATGGAGATCGTAGGTATAGACGAGGCGCCGGGCCGGCTCGATCACGTGATAGCGGGCCTCGAACAGCGTCACCATGCCGCTTTCGTCGAAGCGGCCTTCCAGCACCTCGGCGCCGCCCACCCGGAAATCCATCGAGCGGCGCTGCAGCGTCCAGCGCTCAGCCGGGCCGGTGAACCACTGAGCCTTGAGGTCCGGATCGGCCCAAGCTGCGAACACGCGATCGGGTCGGGCCGCCCACACGCGGCTCAGCGTGAAGGTGCCGTGGAAAAACGGGGTTTCCGCCATCAGTCGTCTCCTTTGAATTCGCTGTTTTCGAGCAGTTTGCCAAGCCGATCGAAGCGGCTCTCCCACAGGAGACGACGCTCGCTCAGCCAGTTTTCGACACGCTGGACCGCCTCGGCGGAGATCCGGCATTCGCGGACGCGTCCGCGCTTTTCCGTGACGACGAGCCCGCTCGCCTCGAGCACCTGTACGTGCTGATGGATCGCGGCGAGGGACGTGCCGTAAGGCTCGGCCAGCTCGCTCACCGACGCCGGCCCGCGCGACAGGCGCTCGAGCATCCCCCGGCGCGTCGCGTCCGCGAGCGCGTGAAAGGCTCTGTCAAGTTGTTCCGAATACTCAATCATTCACTTAAGTTATGACGTGTTGACCGGAAAGTCAAGTCGATGCTTAAGTATCGTTGCGCGACCGCGTGCCGCGCCTGCACTGCGCGTCCCGTTGATGCGTGTGACGGTCCACAAGGGCATTCGCGTGACCGACACGCGCCCCGGCCAGTGGCTCGCGAGCCACCGCGACCGGCTCGGCAACATCAACGACGTGTTCGCGAAGCTGCGCGCGGGCCAGGTCGACGGACGCATCGTGCTGACCGAGATGCAATGAGCGGGGGCGTGTCGCGCGGCGAAGCGCGACACGCCATCACGCCATCACGCCATCTGCCCGATGGTCTTGCGGAACCGCTTCAGCGACAGCAGGAACAGCACGCCCCCGATCGCAAACAGGATCACGAACTGCGGCCATACCGCGTCGAGACCCGCGCCTCGATAAAGGATGCGCTGCGCGAGCTCGACGAAATGGGTCGTCGGCGCGGCCAGCATCACGTCCTGCACGGCAGCGGGCATGCTCTCGCGCGGCGTAAGCCCGCCGGACAGCAGTTGCAGCGGCAGCAGCACCAGCACGAGCAACATCCCGAACTGCGGCATGCTGCGCACGAGCGTTGCGAGAAAGATCCCCATCGACGTCGTCGCGAACAGGTGCAGCGCCATGCCGGCGACGAACAGGCCGAGTGAGCCCGGGATCGGCACCTGCAGCGCGCCGCGCACGACGAACACGAGCGACGCGACCGCGGCAATCGTCACGACGAGCCCCATCGACCAGACCTTCGCGAGCATGATCTCGGCGGGCGTGACGGGCATCACGAGCAGGTGCTCGATCGTCCCGTGCTCGCGCTCGCGGATCAGCGCGGCGCCCGTGAGGATCAACGACAGCATCGTGACGTTGTTGATCACTTCCATCAGTGCGCCGAACCAGACCTCGTCGAGATTCGGATTGAAGCGCATGTGCACCGCGAGATCGACCGGCAGGTCGGGGCCGCCGCGATAACGGCGCACGAACGAATCGATCTCGCCCGACACGATCTGCTGCACGTAGCCGCTGCCGGTAAACGCCTGGCTCATCCGCGTCGCGTCGACGTCGAGCCGGATCGTCGCGTGGCGTCCGGCCAGCACGTCGCGCTGGAAGTTCGGCGGGATATCGAGCGCGAACGTGTAGTCGCCGTCGTCGAGGCCGCGATCGGCCGCCGCGCTGCCAACCATCGCGGGCGGCGTGAACTGCGGCGGAAAGAACGCCGACGCGACGCGCGCCGACAGCGGCGACGCGTCCTCGTCGACGATCGCGATCGGCGCCTTGTGCAGCGTATCGGGCCGCGCGGTGGCGGCCGCGTAGATCGACGCGCTGAACGTGTAGACGATCAGCACGAGCATGATCGGGTCGCGCGCGAGGCTCCACAGTTCCTTGACGCCAAGCCGGTAGATCGTGAGCAGACGCTGCATGGTCAGGATTCCTGCTTTCTTAGCAGCGCGACGGTGGCGGCCAGGATGACCGGCACCGACGCGAGCATCGGCCAGAACTGCGACCACAGGTCGGTCAGGCCGAGCGCCTTGTTGTACACGCCGCGGCTGATCGCGAGCATGTAGGTGGCCGGATAGAGCGTGCCGATTGCCTTGCCGACGCCTTCGAGCGACGACAGCGGCGTGAGCAGCCCGGAGAACTGCACGACCGGGATCAGCGTGCCGATGATCGTCATGAAGATCGCGGCGATCTGGCTGCGCGTGAACGTGGACGCGAGCAGGCCGACGCCGGTCGCCACCACGTTGAAGATCAGCACGGCGATGAGCAGCGTCGCGAAACTGCCCTTGATCCGCACGCCGAACGCGAGATCGGCGAGCACCACCATCAGCAGGAAGTTCAGCATCGCGAGCACGATATACGGCGCCTGCTTGCCGATCAGGAATTCGGTACGCGTGACGGGCGTCACGTACAGGTTGACGATCGAGCCGAGCTCGCGCTCGCGCACGACCGCGAGCGCGGTCAGCATCGCCGGCAGCATCAGCAGCAGCATCGGCATGATCGCCGGGATCATCGCGGGCAGGCTCTTCACGTCCGGGTTGTAGCGATAGCGCACCGCAATCTCGACCGGCGCCGCGAGCGACACGCCGAGCCGATGTTTCGCCTCGTCGCGCAGCCAGTTCTCGTGCATGCCGGCCACGTAGCCGCGAATCGTTTCCGCGCGCAGCGGCATCGCGCCGTCGACCCACATGCCGATCTGCACGTGTCGGCCACGCGCGACGTCCCTCGAAAAATTCGGCGGAATCTCGATCGCGAGCGACAGCTGCCCGCTGCGCATCCGGCGATCGAGGTCGTCGTAGCCCGTGAGCGGCGCGCGCTGCACGAAGTAGCGCGAACCGGCGACGTTTTGCGTATAGCCCTGGCTCAGCATCGTCTGGTCGCGGTCCAGCACCGCAAACGTGAGGTTGTCGACGTCGAGGCTGATGCCGATGCTGATCACGCACATCAGCACGAGCGAGCCGAGCAGCGCGAGCGTCGCCCGCACCGGGTCGCGGCGCAGTTCCAGCACTTCGCGCCACGTATAGCTGGCTGCGCGCGCGAGACTGAAGCGTGGCGCGGGCCGGCTGGCGGCAGGCGGCGGCTCGCCGGCATCCCATGCCGCATCGTCCGGCGCGGCTTGCGGCGGGTCGCCCGTGCGTTGCGCGTCGACGAGGTAGCCGATGAACGCTTCCTCCAGCGTGCCCGCACCGCGTTGCCGCACCAGCTCGGCCGGCGTATCGCTCGCGAGCACGCGGCCCGCATGCATCAGCGAAATCCGGTCGCAGCGCTCGGCCTCGTTCATGAAGTGCGTCGAGATGAAGATCGTCACGCGATCGCGCCGCGCCAGTTCGATCATCAGTCGCCAGAAGTTGTCGCGCGCGACCGGATCGACGCCGGAGGTCGGCTCGTCGAGAATCAGCAGCTCCGGCTTGTGCACCATCGCGACCGCCAGCGACAGCCGTTGCCGGATGCCGAGCGGCAGACGCTCGGGCAGCGCGTCGAGCACGTCGTCGAGGCCGAAGCGCGCGGTCATCTCGGCCACGCGCGCGGCCACGTCCGCGTCCGGCACACCGAACAGACGCGCATGCAGCACGAGGTTCTGCCGCACGGTCAGCTCGCCGTACAGCGAGAAGCCCTGCGACATGTAGCCGACCCGGCGGCGCGTGTTGATGTCGCCGGCCGCGACGGGCCGGCCGAACAGCTTCGCGTCGCCGTCGGTCGCGGGCAACAGGCCGGTCAGCATCTTCATCGTCGTCGACTTGCCGCAGCCGTTCGAGCCGAGAAAGCCGAAGATCTCGCCGCGCCGGATCTGGAAGCTCACGTGATCGACCGCGACGAAGTCGCCAAACCTCATCGTCAGGTCGTGCGCCTCGATCGCATAGCCGGCCGCGTCGTCCGCCTGCAGCGGCGTGACCTGAACCGGCACGTAGCCGAGCCGCCGCTCGTCCGGCAGCAGCGCGACAAAGGCCGACTCCAGCCGGTCGCAGCCCGTGCGCGCGAGCAGCTCGGCGGGCGTGCCGGTGGCCAGCACGCGGCCGGCGTCCATCGCGATCAGCCAGTCGAAGCGCTGCGCCTCGTCCATGTACGCGGTCGCGACCAGCACGCTCATCGACGGGCGCGCCGCGCGAATCCGGCCGATCAGCTCCCAGAACTGCGCGCGGGCAAGCGGATCGACGCCGGTCGTCGGCTCGTCGAGGATCAGCAGGTCGGGATCGTGGATCAGCGCGCAGCACAGGCCGAGCTTCTGCTTCATGCCGCCCGACAGCTTGCCCGCGGGGCGGTCGAGGAACGGATCGAGGCCCGTGCTGCGCGTCAGGCTGTCGATCCGGCGCCGCCGCTCGGCCGCGTCGTGGCCGAACAGACGCGCGAAGAACTGCAGGTTTTCCTCGACCGACAGCGTCGCGTACAGGTTCCTGCCGAGGCCTTGCGGCATGTACGCGATGCGGCCGCAGACGCGGTTGCGGTGCGCGGCCGACGCCATGTCGCCGCCGAGCGCGCTGACCTGTCCTTGCTGGATCGCCCGCGCGCCCGACACGAGCGCGAGCAGGCTCGACTTGCCGACACCGTCCGGGCCGATCAAACCGATCATGCGCCCGGCAGGGATCGCGAGCGTCACGCCGTCGAGCGCGCACGCCGCGCCATAGCGCAGTGTCACGCCGGACAGGCGCACGACATACCTGTCGACGCCGTCGGCGCTGCCGGTCGGGGCCGGCGCACGCTCGACCAGGCCGGTGGCGTCCTGCTCGGGCGTCACTGCGGCACCTTGACCGCGAGCGCGTCCGGCCAGCTCGCGTGCGGATCGACCTTCAGCCACGCGACGCCCGGCAGCCCGGTCTTCACGAGCCGGAGATGGCGCTGCAGCAGGTCACGGTCGATGCGCGCCTTCACGCGGAACATCAGCTTCTGCCGTTCGTTGGCCGTCTCCACCGTCTTCGGCGTGAACTGCGCGGTGCTCGACACGAACGACACCCGCGCGGGAATCACGTACTGCGGCGCGGCATCGAGCACGATGCGCACGTCGGCGCCGAGCGGTACCTTGCCGACGACGGTCTCCGGCAGGAAAAACGTCATATAGACGTCGGACAGGTCGACCACATTGAGCACCTTGCCGCCCGCCGGCAGCACCTCGCCGGCCTCGGCCACGCGATACTGCACGCGGCCGTCACGCGGCGACGTCAGCTCGCTGTCGGAGATATCGGCCTGTACCCGCGCGACGGTCGCCTGCGCGGCCTCGATGCCCGAGCGGGCGGCCACGAGCTGCGCCTTCGTCGCATCGATCGCGGCCTGTGCGGCTTCGACTTGCGCGCGGGCCGCCCGCACGGTCGCCTCCATGCTGCGGGCGCGGGCGCGATCGTCGTCCAGCTCCTGCATCGACGACGCGCCTTCGCGCGACAGCGTCTCGGAGCGCGCGAGCCGCCGCCGCGCCGCATCCAGCTCGCTTTCGCGCTGCACGACGGCGGCCTCGGCCGCCGCCTTGTCGCTGCGGCGCTGCGCGACTTGCGCGTCGACGCTCGCGGCCGTGTTCAGCGCCTGCTGCTGTTTCGCGCGCGCCTCGTCGAGCTGCGCGTGCAGCACGAGCACGTCCATGTTCGCGAGCGGCTGGCCGGCCTTCACGAAATCGCCTTCGTCGACCAGCATCGCGCTGACGCGCCCCGGGAGCTTGGTCGCGACATCGATCTCGGTTGCCTCGATGCGGCCGTTGCCGCTTGCGAGCCCCGCATCGGCCTGGCCGTCGCGCCAGCGCGTCCAGCCGTAGAAGGCGGCGCCGAGCGCGACTACCGCGGCGGCGATCACGATCAGGTGTTGGCGGTCGGGCATTTTCATTGTGAGGAACTCAAGTCGGTCGAATCGTGAGACAAGGACACCGCTGCATCGCTGCCGCCGGCCTGCGTGGCGCCGCCGAGTGCGCCATACAGCGCGACGCGGCTCGACAGCAGCGCGCGGCGCGTCTGCACGAGCTGCTGCTCGGCATTCAGCAGGTCGCGCTGCGCGTCGAGCACTTCGAGAAAGCGCACCGCGCCGCTGTCGTAGCGCAGCTTCGCGAGCCGCGCGCGTTCGGACTGCGACGCGAGCGTCGCGCGCTCGACGCGCAGTTGCTCGGCCAGCCAGTCGCGTGCCGCAAGCGCATCGGACACGTCGCGGAACGCGCTTTGCACGGTCTTTTCGTATTGCGCGAGCGCCTCGTCGCGCTGCGCCTGCGTCAACGCGAGGTTCGCGCGGTTGCGTCCGGCATCGAAAACCGGCATCGCCAGATTCGGAATCACACTCCAGGTGCCGGTGCCGGACGAGAACAGGTTGTGCAGCTCGCTGCTACCCGAACCGATCGCACTGGTCAGCGCGATGCGCGGGAAGAACGCCGCGCGCGCCGCGCCGATGTTCGCGTGCGCGGCACGCAACTGGTGCTCGGCCGCGATCACGTCCGGACGGTTTTCGAGCAGGTCGGACGGCAGCCCGGGTGCAAGCGCCGGCGTCACGGCCTCGTCGTCGAGCGTGAGCGGCGCGGCGGGCAGTGCGGGGGGCGCGCCGACGAGCAGCGTCAGCGCATCGGCGGCGGCCGCGCGCGCCTGGCCGAGTTGCGCGGCGAGGGATTCGGCCTGCTGCAGCAGGATTTCCGTTTGCGTCAGGTCCAGTCGCGAGATCGCGCCTTCCTCGTAGCGCCGCCGGAAAATCCGCAATGAGTCGCGCCGGCTGTCGACTGTCGCACGCGTCAGCGCGATGCGTTCGTCGAGCGCGCAAACGCCGAGGTACGCGTCGGCCACCTGCGTGACCAGGCTGAGCGTCGCCGCGCGGCGAACCGCATCGCTCGCGAGATACCGCTCGAGCGCCGCGTCCTTCAGATTGCGCACGCGGCCCCAGACGTCGATCTCCCATTGCGTTTCCGCGAGCTGCACGTCGTAGAGCTGGCCGATGAACGGCGTGGGCGACAGCAGGCCGCCGGGCGCGCGAAACCGCGCATACGCGGCGCCGGCGTTGATCGCCGGCCATTGATCCGCGCGGCGGATGCCGTATACCGCGCGCGCCTGCTCGACCCGTGCGGCCGCTGCGCGCAGATCGCGGTTGTTTGCGAGCGCCTGATCGATCAGCGTGCGCAACCGCGCGTCCGTGAAGTAGGTGTGCCAGTCGGGCACGGCTGCGGCGCGCGACGTATCGTCGGCCTTGCTTGCCGGATTCGCCGGATTCACCGGGTTCACCGGATAAGCGGCAGGAACAGGCTGCGCCGGACGCGCATAGTGCGGCGCGAGCGACAGGCAACCCGACAGCAGTCCGCCGCACCCCAGCGCGACTGCAACGCACGCAGCCCGCGCAAGCGCGGCGCGCGCACGGGCAGGCGGCGGGTCGGGGAGCGCAACGTGGCGCATGGAATTCCTCGGAATGAGCTGGCGTACGTGCATGACGTCGCCATGGTTATAGCGTGCGGTGATGGCCGGGCGCGCATGACCAATGCGTGCCCGGCCGCCGGAACGCGCTCAGTTATATCCGATGATTCCGGCGGTCGCCATTGATCTGGATCAGGCGGAGGGAAGGGCGTTTCGAGCGTTTACTCGCTTGACACACGCGCGACACTCGGCAGTCGCAGCCCGCCGGCATGCACGAGACGCGGCAAGGGGAATGCGCGTGGCACGACAACGGAAGGGGATGGCGTCGGCGCGAGAACCTCACGCGGACGCGGACCGGCCGCCCGTCAGACGGCCGGTTCACCCGTCACTGCGCGAAGAACACGTCGGTGCGGTTCGCGAGATTGCCCGGGTTGGTCTGGATGAAGAACGGATGGAACGACGACGCCGGCATCACGTCGAGCCCCTGGTAATCGCCGATGAAGAAGCCCTCGGCATACGGCGCGACCTTCAGGTCGAACGGCCCGCCGACGCGTCGCTCGTCAGCGAACGACTTGCCGCCGTCATGCGAGATCTTGCGCCAGAAGCCGGTCGGCAGCGTGGTCGTGTTGCCGGCCAGCAGGTCGCGGAAGTCGTAGTGGGTGACCATCACCGCGCCCGTGTTGTCGACGCGCACCGACGGGTTGAACGCCGGCCGCCCGGTCGGCGTGTTCACCTGCAGCGGCGCGCTCCACGTCGCGCCGCCGTCGGTCGACGTCGACAGCGCGATCTCGTCGTATTTACCGCCGTTGAAACGCGCGTCCTGCCAGACGACATAAAGCTGACCGGATGCCCGATCGATCGCGGGTTCCGGAATGATGTCGCCCGTGCGCACCGGCTCGCCCGTGTTCGGATCGGTCACACCCGCCGTCTGCAGCCCGGCGATCACCTGCGGTTTCGTCCAGGTCGCGCCGTCGTCGGTCGACTTGATGAATGCGACCTTGCCCGCGGCCTGGCTGAATGGCGGCTGGATCAGGTCGAAGAAATCGTACAGCGTCCCGCTTTTCGGATCGACGACGATCTGGTTGCCGATCGTCTGCTGCCGCGACGGCACGTTCACGATCACCCGCGGCGCGCTCCACGTGTTGCCACCGTCGGTCGTCTTCGAGAACAACGTCGGCCCGCGGTATGCCTGCGTGTGCAGGTTCGCGTACGGATTGCCGTTCGGCAATTCGAGGCGGTCCCACACCGCATACGCGGTGCCGGCCTTCACCGGGTTCGCGGTCACGGATTCCTTGTCGTTGAAGAACTGCGTCGTCGGCTCGTTGTTCGCGATCAGCAGCGTCGGGCTGCTCCACGTCTGGCCGCCGTTGGTCGACACCGATGCCGCGACCGCATTGCTGTTGTTCGACTGATTGAACGAGATCGATACCGAATACGCGGTGCCGTCCGGCCCGATCGACACCCACGGGTCGGACGCGCGCTCGTAAGCCAGCCCGCCCGGCGCGCATGCGCTGAACGGTTGCGGCGTCTGCGCCCAGGTCGCGCCGCCGTCGAACGAGTAGCCCGCGACGAGGCCGTGCGCGCCGCCGTTCGACCAGCGATCCTGCTGCCACACGCCGATCATGTTCGACGGGTTGGACGGGTTGACCGCAAGCCACGGTTCGACCTCGGCGTTCACGTAGACCGTGCCGGGGCCGCCGATCGTGCAGGCGGCGAACGGGCTCGGCCCGGACACACGCAACGGGTCCGCGTGCGCGGCGGTCGCAAACGCGAGCGCGGCGGCGACGGTCAGTCGGGTAACGAACGGATGAGGCAGGGTAGTGCGTCGCATGGACTGCTCCTCGGTGACATGCGGAAGCAGTGGCCTGACAGGCTTCGGCATCGCGTGCCGGCGCGCGCCGTCACGCGGCGACGAGCCGCGTGCAGGCACGCGCACGGAACGTGAACGCAAGGCGCTCGCGCAGCGGCATCGCGCGCCAGCGCACGTCGTTCAGATCGCCGCTTCAGCCATCGCAATCCGCCTTCGCTGGGGTCCGCCAGCGCATCGGTCAAGACTCCTGTTGATTCTTGCTTCTTGGAACCCGCGCGTCATGGTCATCCGGCGGGCACCCCCGGTCTGCTCGATACGACGAATGCGTCGAAACGGATTGCAATGTAGGTGAACAAAACCCTGCGGCAGCAGGTATTTTTTGTAACAGGACGTAGCCGGCAAGCGTTGCCGGATCGCGCGTCGGCAACCGGAAAAATTTGCGGGACACCAATCCGCGCCGACACGGACATCGCGTCAACGCACTGCGTCCGCTCGCGTGCTTCGTTCAGCGCTCGGCCGGAAACCGCTGTTGCAACGCACCGAGCCAACGCGCGACGACGTCCAGTTCCTCGTCGGAAAACCCGTCGCACAGCCTGTCGTTCAATTCCCGCAGCAGCACGCGCGCCTTCTTCAGCGCCGCGTGGCCGTCGTCGGTCAGGAACAGCCGGGTCGCGCGCCCGTCGTCCGAATCGTAGTGACGCGTGAGGAGGCCCGCCCGCGCCATCCGGTCGGCGAGGCCCGTCATCGCGGACGGCGCGAGCTGCAGCGCCGCGCCGACTTCGCCGATCAATGCGCCGTCCTGCTTCGCGAGATAGAACAGCACGCCGGCCTGCGCGGCGCTCGCGCGCGCGTCGGTCTCGGCCTTGCGGTCGACCCAGCGCTGCACGCGCCGCTGGCCGAGGTTCAGCAGGAAAAACAGTCGTCGTTCGTCGCTCAAGCTCGGTTCCCGGCTGGAGTGGTGGTGGAGGGCGCGCATGCGTTGTTCGGCCCGTCACGCGGCCCGTTGAGCGCCTGCGCGAGCCAGTCCGCGACGGCCGGCCACAGCACCGTGCCGGGACGGCTGCGGAAAAAGCCCATGTGCCCGACCGGCCCGCTGCCCGCGGCGCGCGGATCGACCTGGCGGCGCTCGACCGTTGCATGCGTCAGATAGCTTACCAGCAGGTCGATCGCGGCCGGGTTCGCCCACGGGTCGTCGTCGAAGCCGAGCGCTAGAATCGGCAGCCGTTGCTTCGCGAACCGCTCGGCCGCGCCGAGCGTCGGATCGTCGAAGAAGTAGCGCGGCAGCGCCGTCCAGCCGCTCCATTCGCGGAACACGCCGGCCGGCAGATCCTCGCCCAGACCGAGCCGCTTGCCGGGCACGTAGCCGAGCAGCGCGGAGGTCAGCGGGCCCAGCACGCGCAGGATCAGCCGCACCTTCAGGCGTTCGGCCGCCTGTGCGATCAGCCGCGTGCTGCCCGCGTGCGACGCGACGAGCACCGCCGCCTGAAGATGACGCGTCCCCGCGCTCAGGCCTATCGCGTGGCCGCCGACGCTGTGGCCGACCGCAAGCAGCGGCACGCCGGCAAACGCACCGCGTGCCCACGCTGTCGCGGCCTCGACATCGAGGTCGACCCAGTCGCGCATCCGCGCGCGCAGGCGGGCGAGCCGCGCGGGACGCGACGCGTCGATGCCGCGATAGTTGTAGGTCAGCGCAGCAAAGCCGCGGTCGGCCAGGTAGCGCGCGAACCCTGCGTACAAGCGTTCCGGCACGGCGGTCGCCGGATGGATCAGCACCAGCGCGGACGGTTCGGCGTCCGGCAGCCACAGCGTGCCGCGCAACGGATAGCCGTCGGCGGCGGAAAACTCGATCGATTGGGTTGTCATCGCGCTCTCGGTCCAAGGGATGTTTCGCATGCGAAATATAGCCCGAAAACTATTTCGCGCACGAAATACCTGTCGAGTAAACGCTCGAATCGTTCGGCGAAGCGCAGGCGGCGTGAGTCAGAACGCCGGCAACCCCGGCGGATTCGTCTCAGCGCGCACCACGGCCTCGCTCTGCAATCCCCAGCGCGCGAGCGCCTGTCCGTAACGACCGTTGCCGATCAGCGTATTGGTCGCGAGCGTCAGCGCGGCGGCGAGCCCGCTGCCCTTGCGCGTCGCGATCGCGACGTCCGCGTTCGCGGGCCAGCCCGCGTTGACGATCCCGACGCGGCGCAGCTTGCCCTCGCGTGCCGCCTCGTAGGCGAGCGCCGCATTCGGGTTCAGCTCCGCGTCGGCGCGCCCGGACAGCAGCGCAATGCGCGCGGCCGCTTCGTCGTCGAAATACTGCAGCTCGGTCGCCTTCAGCCCCTGCGCGACGTTGCGGCGGCTCCATTCGAGCAGGATCCGCTCCTGGCTCGTTCCCGCGCCGGTGATGATCCGCAGCCCGGCGACATCCTTCGGCTCGGCGATCCTCACGATCGGGCTCGCGTTGCGCACGTAGAACCCGTGCAGCCCGAGCCGGTACGTCGTGAAATCGTATTTTTCCTTGCGCTTTTCGGTCACACCGACGTTCGAGATCACCGCGTCGTACTTGCCGGAACTGAGCCCGAGCGGCCAGTCGGCCCATGCGATCGGCACCAGCTCGAGCTTGCGGCCGAGCGCGTCGGCCACGAGCTGCGCATAGTCGGGATCGGCGCCCACCACCGTGCGGGCGTCCGTCGCGTAGGTCGACACCGGCGGCGCATGCGGCGAGATCGCGACCGTCAATGCGCCGTCGCGCACCCAGCGATAGCCGCTCGCCGCATGGATCGCAGCCGGATCCTGCGGTGCGCGCACGCGGCCCGCCTGGCGCGGGTCGAGATCCGCCACCGGTGCGGCGGCAAGCACCGCTCGAAACGGCAGGCCGGTCGTAGCGGCCAGTGCGGCCGTGATGAACAGGCGTCGGTCGATCATCGGTTCGAATCGCTCGTTTGGGGTGCGCCGGACGCGCGCACGGACGTCACAGCACCCGCGACAGGAACGCGCGCGTGCGCGGATGCGTCGGCGCATCGAGCACGACGGCAGGCGGCCCCGCCTCGACGACGCGCCCTTGCTCCATGAACAACACGTTGTCCGCGACCTCGCGCGCGAAGCCGATCTCGTGCGTGACGATCACGAGCGTCGTGCCGGAGCGGGCGAGTTCCTTGATCACGTCGAGCACCTCGTTGACGAGCTCCGGATCGAGCGCCGATGTCGGCTCGTCGAACAGCAGCACCTTCGGCCGCAACGCGAGCGCCCGCGCGATCGCGACGCGCTGCTGCTGGCCGCCAGACAGCTGGCGCGGATACGCGTCGGCCTTGTCGGCGAGCCCGACGCGCGCGAGCAGTGTGCGCGCGGCGCGTTCGGCCGCGTCGCGCGTTGCGCCGCCGACGGCGACGGGCGCCTCGACCAGGTTGTCGAGCACGGTCAGGTGCGGGAACAGGTTGAAGTTCTGGAACACCATGCCGACTTCGGTGCGGCGCTTCAGCACGTCGCGTTCCTTCAGTTCGTACAGCACGTCGCCATCGCGCCGGTAGCCGATCAGCTCGCCATCGATGTCGATGAAGCCGTTGTCGACGCGCTCCAGATGGTTGATCGTGCGCAGCAGCGTCGACTTGCCGGAGCCCGACGGCCCGACGATCACCGTCACGCTGCCGCGCGGCGCGACGAACGACACGTGATCGAGCACGCGCTGCGCGCCGAACTGCTTCGAGATGCCGTGCACGACCACTTCGCCGCCGCGGCGCGGTGCGACGGCGTCGAGGTCAGGCGTGGCCGTCGCGTCGATGGCGTGGCGTGCCCGTACCCGCCGCCATAGCGCACTGGCGCGCGCGAGCGCGAAGGTGAGGGCGGACGGCGGCGGATTGCGCAGTGCGCCGCGCGCATAGTGCCGCTCGACCTGCACCTGGATCGCCGACAGCACGGTGAGGATGATCAGATACCAGACGGTCGCGACCATCAGCAGCGGAATCACCTCGAGATTGCGGCGGTAGATCACCTGCACCGTATAGAACAGCTCGGGCATCGCGAGCACGTACACCATCGATGTGCCTTTCGCGAGCGAGATCAGGTCGTTGAACGCGGTCGGCAGGATTGCACGCATCGCCTGCGGCAGCACGATCCGGACCGTCTGGCGGCCGCGCGGCAGGCCGAGCGCCGCCGCTGCCTCGAGCTGCCCCTGGTCGACCGCGAGGATGCCGCCGCGGATCACTTCGGCCGAGAACGCCGCATAGTTCAGCGTCAGGCCGAGCACGGCCGCGAAGAACGGGCTGATCAGCTCAGTCGTCGGCACGTCGAAGAACGTGATGTCGGAGAACGGCACGCCGAGCCGAACATGCTCATACAGATAGCCGAGATTGTTCAGGATCAGCAGCAGCACGATCAGCGGAATCGAACGGAACAGCCAGATGAACGTCCATGCACTCGCCGCCAGCACGCGCGACCGCGACAGTCGCGCGAGCGCGACGAACGCGCCGAGCACGAGCCCGAACAGCGCGCCGAGCACGGTCAGCAGCAGCGTGCGCGCGAGCCCGGACAGCACCGGCGGCGAGAAGAACCATTCGGCGAAGACCGGCCAGCCCCACTGCGGGTTGCCGAGGATCGAGTACAGCGCGAGCGCGATCAGCACGACCGCGAACGCGGTGCCGGCCGTGGCCGAACGGTGCCGGACCGGCACGATCCGCAGGCGCGCGCCGGCGTCGCGCGCGGCGGGGGAAGAGAGCGGCGGCAGCGCGCCGCCGAGATGGGTGGTGTCGCTCATGACGATGCAGGTCCTCGAATCGGTCGGTGCGCCGCGCGCCGATCAGCCACGTTCGGCAGCGGCTAGGCGGCGGTCGGCGGCGGATAAGCAGCAGATTGGCGCTCAGGCCTGCGCTTCGGCGACTGTCTCGCGCGCCGGGTCGGCCGACGCGTAGCGGCTCGCCTTGCGTGGCAGGCCGAGGTGATCGCGCAGCGTGCTGCCTGGCAGGTCGCGGCTATACCGGCCGCGCGCTTCGAGTTCAGGAATCACGAGTTCGACGAAATCGTCGACGCCCTGCGCCTGCACCGGGAAACCGAGGATGAAGCCGTCGGCCGCGCCCGCGTCGATCCAGCGGACGAGCTCGTCGGCCACGTGCGCGGCCGTGCCGATGAAGTTCGGCCGCGGCGTCGCGACTTCGAGCGCGGTTTCGCGCAGCGTCCACCGGTGTTGCGCCGCATCGGCCTTGATCCGGTCGGTGGTCGAGCGGAAGCTGTTGCGGCCGATGTCGCCGAGCTCGGGGAACGGCGCGTCGAGCGCGTATTGCGTGAAGTCATGGTGATCGAAGAAGCGGCCGAGATACGCAAGCGCCTCGTCGATCGTCAGCAGGTTGCGAATCGCCTGGTACTTGTCTTCGGCCTCGGCAGCCGTGCGCCCGACGATCGGCCCGATGCCCGGGAAGATCTTCACGTCGTCGGCGCGGCGGCCGTGCTCGACCGCGCTCTGCTTCACGCGCTGCGTGAACGCGTGTGTCTCGTCGAGCGACGGCGAATGCGTGAACACCGCGTCCGCGTACTTGCCCGCGAGCCCGATTCCCGCATCCGACGAGCCGGCCTGGAAGATCACCGGCTGCCCCTGCGGCGAGCGCTGGATGTTCAGCGGCCCCGCGACCTGGAAGAAGCGGCCGTGGTGATCGAGCGTATGCAGCCCGTCGCGCGCGAAGAACCGGCCGCTCGCGCGATCGCGGACGAACGCGTCGTCGTCCCAGCTGTCCCACAGCCCCTGCACGACGCTCAGGTATTCGTCGGCAATCTCGTAGCGCTGCGCGTGCTCGGGATGCACCTTGCCGAAGTTCTTCGCGGTGCCTTCGAGCGGCGTCGTCACGACGTTCCAGCCCGCGCGCCCGCCGCTGATCACGTCGAGCGACGCGAGCTGGCGCGCGACCGTGAACGGCTCGCTGTACGACGTCGAGATCGTGCCTGCGAGCCCGATCTTGTGTGTCGCGGCCGCGAGCGCGGACAGCACCGTCAGCGGCTCGAAGCGGTTCAGGAAATGCGGGATCGACTTGTCGTTGATGTAGAGGCCGTCCGCGACGAACGCGAACGCGATGCCGTGGTCCTCCGCCTTGCGCGCGATGCGCGTGATGAAGTCGAGGTTGATGCTCGCGTCCGGCGGGTTGCTCGGATGCCGCCATGCGTTCATGTGGCTGCCCGCGCCTTGCAGCATCAGGCCGAAAGTGATCGATCGTCGGGTCATGGGCGTCTCGTGTGTGGTTTTCAGAGGGATGTCGGGAATCCGGCTGCCGGTCATCAGGACTTCGGCAGGCCCGGCGGATTGGTGCGTGCCTCGTCGATCGCCTCGGAACCAAGATTCCAGCGGTCGAGCACCTGCCGATAGCGGCCATTCGTGATCAGCCCGTTCAGCGCGAGCGTCAGCGGCCCGGCGAGGCCGCTGCCCTTGCGCGTCGCGATCGCGATATCGGCCGTGCGCGGCCAGCCGCCGCTGATCGCGCCGACGAGCCGGGTCTTGCCCTGTTGCGCGCTCTGGTACGCGAGCACCGAATTCACGCTGAACACCGCGTCGGCGCGGCCCGACTGCACGGCGACGACCCGCATCGCCTGGTCGTCGTAGTACTGGACCGCGACCGGCTTGAGCCCGTGCGCGACGTTCTCGCGGTCCCACGCGAGCAGGATCTTTTCCTGGTTGGTGCCCGCGTCGGTCACGATGCGCAGCCCCGCGACGTCCTTCGGCTCGCGAATCGCGGTGATCTTGCTGTCGTTGCGCACGTAGAAGCCGACCTGATCCTTGCGGTAACTGGAGAAATCGAACTTCTGCTTGCGCTCTTCGGTGACCGTCACGTTCGACAGCACGGCGTCGACCTTGCCCGACTCGAGCGCGAGCGGCCAGTCGGGCCATGCGAGCGCGACGATCTTCAGCTTGCGGCCGAGGCTGTCCGCGACGAGCTGGCCGATGTCTGCATCGAAGCCGACGACCGTGCGCGCGTCGGTCGCGTACGAGCTGATCGGCGGCAGGCTCGGCGAGATACCGATCGTGAACGTGCCCGGCTCGGCGAACTTGAACGCGGCCGGCACCGCGCGCTCGACGGCCGGATCCGCGCTTCCGCGCGGGCGGCCGCGCTGCTCGGGGCTCAGGTCGAACGTCGCGGCGGTCGCGGCGAAGGCCGTGATGCCGATCAGCGCGGCGGCAAGCGTGCGCAGCGCGTAGGTAGCGATAGGTGCGGCTCGTTGCATGAAAGCGTCCTGTCTGTCCGATGCGGGGAAGATGCGGGGGAAGGGTGTCGAAGGCGGCATGCCCGTTCAGCGCGGCACTGCCGGCTCGGGTGCCCACAGATCGGCAAGCGTCGCGGTGCGCGAGCGCTCAACGAGGTCCTTGCCGAACGGCAAGTGCACATACAGTTCGGGATCGATCGACGAATCGAACAGACGCGTGTAGCCCGTGCCGTCGTACAGCGCCCACGCCTCGGGCTGGCGAAAGCCCGTCGTCAGGTAGAGGCGGCGATAGCCCAGCTGCGCGGCGCGCGCTTCCAGCGCCGCGACGACGCGCCGCGCGAGGCCCTGGCGGCGCAGGTCCGCGCGCGTCCAGATGCGCTTCAGCTCGGCCGTCTGCGCGTCGTAGCGCTTGAACGCGCCGCCGCCGATCGTCTCGCCGTCGCGCAGCAGCAGCACGAACGCGCCCTCCGGCGGCGCGAACCGTTCGGCCGGATAGCGCGAGAGCTCTGCGCGGGCGGACGTGAGGCTGTCGGGGCGGTATGCGTCGTAGCGGGTCGCGTATTCGTCGATCAGCGCGTCGATCAGCGGTTGCGCGCGGACGTCGAGCGGCGTCGTGTCGATGATGCGGTCGGTCATGGCCATGGGCGTCGCGAGTGGCGCGCGACACGGATGTCCATGTCCGGGCTCCGGCGGAAGGCCGGTCCGTTATCGCGGCGCGATTGTCGATTCAGCAGCGGAGCAAGCCGGTTCCGAGGCACAGGCAGGCGGCCGCTGCGGTTTCGACTACGTTAGCGCCGCGATCGACAAAGGCGAACGAAGCAATTTCGATAAGGATTTCGTCGCGCGCGTCAAAAGACTTTCACGCGCGGTGCGGTGCGCATTGCGCGCACCGGGATGGGTCAGACCGGCGCGGCGCTCGGCTCCGCGAGCTGGAACAGGCAGTCGCCGCGCTGCACCTGCGCGGGCACGCGCTTGCAGACGACTTCGCCATCGCCCTTGAAGCGGCACAGCACGGGCTCGCGCAGCGGTGTGTCGGGAAAGTGGATCCACGCGGCCGGCTGCCCGGCGCGCACCTGGTCGCCGAGTTCGGCGAGCGGTTCGTACAGGCCGCGCTCGTAGGCATAGACGAAGTGACGGTCGCCGTCGACGCGCATGAAGCGCGTGACGGCCGGCGGCGCATCGGGCAAGAGCGCGCCGTGCAGCAGGCCGATGAAGCCGAGGTAATGGAGCAGGCCGTGGCGGCCGAGCCGGATCAACGCCGGATCGGCCATCCCGGCGCCGCCGAGTTCCGTCACGATAGAGATCGCGCCTTGCCGGCGCGCGGCCGACGCCGAATGCACGGGATTCGGCGCGTGCAGCAGCGCGTTCGGCAGCCCGAACGCCAGCAGCAGCGCGTTAAGCCGTGCGGCTTCGTCGGCGTCGAGCGGATCGATCGCGAGCATGTTGCCGCCGTGATAGAGCAGCGAGCTGCCGCCCGAATGCAGGTCCACGAGGTACTGCGCGCGCGACAGCAGCGCGTGCTCGATGTAGTGGGCGATCATCTGCGTCGGCGTGCCGGCCGGGTCGCCGGGGAAGCTGCGGTTCAGGTTGCCGTCGTCGAGCGGCGACACGCGCAAGCCCGCATCGGCCGCCGGGAAGTTCGCCATCGGCAGCAGGATCAGTTGCCCGGTGATCATCTCCGGCTCGATCTCGCGGATCAGCTGCGACACGATGATCTGGCCTTCGTACTCGTCGCCGTGGTTGCCGGCCATCACGAGCGCGACCGGGCCGTCGCCGTTGCGGATCGACGCAATCGGAATCGGCAGCCAGCCATATGCGGAACGGTGCACCGAATGCGGCAGGCGCAGGTAGCCGGCGTGCTTGCCGGGTGCGTCGAGGTCGATTTCGCAGTGGATCGGGTTGCGGGCGTGGAGCGGGGTGGTCATGGTCACGGAGGGATGACGGGGACGGAATGGCCCCATCTTATCGGGAAACGGCGTCGGGTTTGAAAATCCGAGCCGTCATCGACTACACAAGTCACGCTTCCAGGGTCATTGGCTCGCGCGTGGTGAACCAGCGGGGCAATCGCATGAAATGCGTAAGTGGCTAAAGGGTGCTTCCGTTTGCTTGTAAGCTGGCTCGAGCAGATAAGACTGCCAAGGTCGGTATCAAGAGCGGACGGCTCAGGGCGGGTGCCAGTGATACCTACTGCGCTGCCGTTCTCCGTTTGTGACATTTCATGCGATTGCCCTGCGTTCCGTCTTGAGCAGAATGAATTTCGTACAAGTCGGACCGTTTATGCCCAATGTTTCGAATTGCTCCCATATACAAAGTCCCGCTTCAACTTCACGCTCGATGCTGCTGACGTCCATGCACGTCCATATCGACTGAGCGCGATCCACTCAACCTCGACCGGCCTGTTGTCGGTGCTCAGTCCTCGGGAGCATCTATGGCAAGGACCAGGAGTACATTAGTATTAGGTGTCGCATGATGTATTTAATTTGCATCATGGTTCAAATTGCTGATCCAGCAATACTTTTCAACCCAGGAGAAACAAATGACCAAGTGCGAAAAACCCGAAGGATTTCACACCATCACGCCAAACACCATCGTCAGCAACGTGGCCGATGCAGTGACTTTCTACAAAAAAGTCTTCGCCGCCGAAGAGATTCTGCGTTTAACCGCGCCGAATGGTAAGGTAGTTCATTGCGAACTGCAAATCGGCGACTCGCGCATTAATTTGGGCGAGGCGATGGATGGATGGCCGGAACAGCCGCTACTGGCGCAGATCTATGTGAGCGACTCGGATGCCACCTTCGCGCAGGCCTTGAAGGAGGGCGCCACGGAACTGAGCCCGGTAAATGACATGTTCTTTGGTTCGCGAGAGGGACGCATAATGGATCCATTCGGCAACACTTGGACCATCGCCACGCACAAGAAGGTCGTGTCGGCAGACGAAATGCAGCGCTTAGTGACTGCCATGTACTCTTGATGCGCTCGTTGTCTAGTTGACGGCCGCCTCTTGTAGAACGTATCTACCCCATTTCTCAGGAGCATTGCCAGGCGCTTGATGGGCACCTCTCACAACCATCGAATTCCCGGCTGCATTCAAGTGGGCGGTTTCTAGATTCAAGTGCAACGTTTTGCTAATCCCGCGGCTGCCAGTTCCATGGCCATGGCTTCCTCGGGCGTTTTCCAAGCGGGCGTCTTGCGAGGGCGTCCATTGAGCAGCTTGGCGATGTCGTTCAATTGCGTCTGCGTGACGCCCGAGCTTGTCTTGTTTGATGGCGCAGATAGATTTTCCTTTAGGGACTGCCTTAGGTTCATGGTTCGATCACGCCAACATGTTATAAGGACTTTTATACACAATCCGAACCCTAGCTTGTCTCTCTCGATTCATGCCATTTCCATGAAGTAATGCAATGGGACGTATGGTCGCGAAAAATTCGATTTGAAGCTCTACGCCGCCGCCGAAACGAACGCCTGGAAACGGGCTACACCTACGACGACCCTCGATCGGCGCTTGACCGAGTACAGCCAGGAGCTCTATGAGGAGAGAGAGGAGGGAACTGCATTGGAACCTGGTACGCGCATGCGTGGACAATCCGTTCCGGGTCATCAAACGGCAATTCGGCTACGTGAATACACGATATAGGGGACTAGCGAAGAACACGGCCCAGATCGTGGCGTTGTTCGCGCTGGGCAACCTGTATTCGGCAAGACGCTGGCTCGCGAACTGATACCGAAATGAGCGCTCGACGGCGATCGTCTTCGGCGATTGAATACCTCGCGCTTCCCGGCATGTGGACTCGCAGTCCGGCAAATCATGCCGCCGACGGCGTATCAGGTGTTTCCGTTCGAAAAGCGCCGTTGTGAAGAGCATCCTTAGGCGACACTCTCCCGTTAATTCGGGGCCGTGGATCGATGCGCTAGGCGGGGTCGATGTTTCGCATCGTCGTGCCGGGCATCCTGTGTTACGCGGTGTCGCGGCGATCGCGCTCGTGCGCGCCAGACCGGCTGATCCTCCCCGATCCGGCCGGCAACGCGGACTGAGGCAACAGTCCGGCAACGGCGAGGCAACGAACCCGACCCGTGTTTCATCCCCGTAACACGGCCCGGCAGGCCGAAACCGGCCGAACAGGCGCTCGCCCGCGCCGCTACGCGAACTGCAGCGCGCGGCGCTCAGCGCGCGTCGGTTTCAGCCTCGATACGTCCTTCTTCCCAAAGCGCCCACAGGCGACTGCCGGCGCGATACGGATTCGCGCGCCGCGCCGCGTAGTCGTCGACACCCTGGCGATACGCGCCGTACAGCGTCAGCGGCGGATTCTTCACGCATGCGGCTTCGCGCGGGTCGGAACGGCGGAACGACGTGAGACGCCTGATCAGCGTGGCGCCGTCGATCACGGTTGCTTCGTTGATCGGCTCGTTGCGGCTGACGACTTCGACGGTATCCATTTTTTGCTCCCCGAGTACTTTCTTTGTTACCCGGAGAACAGCAATAAGAGTGCCAAGCTGAAAAACCCCGCCAATGCGCCGATCGTGCAGCGTTTTGCTGCGAATTCCGCGGTCCGCACGGCCCGATGTTACGAAACATGTAACGTGACGCGCGCGTCGTCGCCCGTGTGCGGCGTGTGAAATGTAGCGCGGATGAAACCGGCTGACGCCGGGCTTGCGGGCAGATTTCGGGCGAAACGGGAAAGTGCCGGCCAAGCGTGAGCCGACCGCCATCAACCAGCCGTAGCCGGCGCGACCCCACGACTGCCTTTCGAATAAAACCGGAACCTGCCCTTGCCGGATGACTTCGCGTCATACAGCGCGCTGTCGGCCTGCCGAATCAGGTCCTCCGGCGTGCTGCCGCCGCCGTCGAGCGCGATCCCGATGCTGATCCCGAGGCTCACCGTCTCGCCGATCGCCAGCGTGTACGGCACCGAGATCTGCAGGATGATCTGCTCGGCAAGGCTCGAGCACGCGCCCATCTCCGTGTCGTCGATGGCGACGATGAACTCGTCGCCACCAATGCGCGCCGCGAGCTCGCCGGGCGGCAACGTCTTCCTGAGCCGCGCGGCCACCTGCGTCAGCACGTCGTCGCCGGCATGGTGGCCGAACCGGTCGTTGATCGCCTTGAAGCCATCGAGATCGAGATACATGACGCCGAGCGCCATCCCGTGGCGCCGCGTGCGCCGCGCCAGCATACGCTTCAGCTCCGCGTGGAGTTCGTGCCGGTTCGGCAGGCCCGTCAGCGCGTCATGCCGCGCGAGGTGGCGGATGTGTTGCTCCGCGCGGCGGCGAGCGGTGACGTCCTCGACGATGATCACCGCGCTGCCGTCCGGCACCAGGTGCCGCGTCATCTCGAGCTGCCGCCCATCGGCGAGCGTGATCTCGAACGGCGCCGGTTCGCGGAACAGCCAGCCGCGGCACCGCGCGCCAAGCGCGGTATCGTCGGGCTCTGCGGTCACGCCCGCACCGAGCGCCACGACGACGTCCGGGAACGACGTGTTCAGCATGATCTCGCGCGGCGAGCCGAACAGTTGCGCGGTGCGCCGGTTCGCGACGACCACGCGGTTCTCGCCGTCGACCATGCACAGGCCGTGCGGCATGTGCGTCAGCGCAGCGTCGAAGCGCGCGATGAGCTCGGCGTTGCGCTGGCGCGCGGCCATCAGCGCGACCAGCACCTTGTAGTGCCGCTGCACGACCGTGCGCATCGCGACGAGGTAGATCGCGATCGGCGGCAGCAGCAGCCACGCGCCGCTGCGCGGCGCCAGCAGCGCGCCGGCCCCGATCGGCAGCACGCCGAGCGTGATCTGCGACATCGCGAGACGCGGCAGCGCCGCATTGCGCGAGCCGATCCCGCCGAACACGCCACCCGCGACCATCACCGACAGCGTGCCGAGCTCGACGTCGACGGCCTGCACGCAACCCATCGTGCCCAGTCCGAGCAGGAAACATGCGGCGAGCGACACCGGCGCGTAGCGCATCGCCCAGTATTCCGCGCGCGGGTCGCCGGCGTCACGGTGCGCGATGTACGCGCGCGCGACCGCGAGCCGCGCCGCGAGCAGGCCGAGATCGGCGATCAGCCACAGCAGGCACCAGGTCTGCTGCAACCGCATCAGCGCGACGGCCGCGACGAAACTGCTTGCGAGGCCGGACAGGAACATCGGCCGGATGTCTTCGAACAGCGTGGAGAGCAGGGACGGGCGCAATGCAGCCGTCACGCGGTGATTGCCGGAGGGAGGGGTAGCGAGAACGGAGTGCAGGAGAGATGCCCTGACTGCCATGATCGATGACCTCGACACGATGACCGCCGGTGGCGCCCCCATCGTTGCGGGCGAAACCGGTGGGTCGGATGCGCAAGACCATAACATGAATCATCGCCATCCGGTCGGATGACGGGCACCCGCCCGTGCGCATCGCGTTATATGCATTCCAATAAGTAATACATGTGAGAAACGCTATAGCCGCCATACGGGAAACGATGCCAGAATGCGCGCCGCTCCGAAGGCCGCGACATCCGCTCGCCGTCGCGAGCCGCACCAGGAGGTCCCCCCATGAAAAACCACGGCCTGTCACGGCGAGGTTTTCTGAAAGCCAGCGTGCTGGCGGGCGTCGCAGTCTACGTCGCGCCCCTCGGCAGCCGCGCATTCGCAGCACTCTTCGAAGAAAAACTCCTTACACCGGTCAAATGGGATAGCGTCACCGGCATCCCCCGTTTCCGCATCGACGGCATCGCCAAAGTCACGGGCTCGAAAGTGTTCGCCCGCGACGTGCGCGCGGCCGACATGCCGCACTGGCCGCAACAGCAGTCGCATGCGCTGATCCTGCGCGCGACGCAGGCCGACCGCGTCTACGAAGGTTTCGACCTGGCGCTGCTCGGCGACGACCTGAAGCCCGACCGCATCGTCACCGCCGACGACCTCGCGCGCGACGGCGTCGCGTTCCCGGCGTTCTACGGCGACGACATGCTGCTGCCCGCCGGCAAGACGCCCGCGTATCTCGGCCATGCGGTCGCGATCCTGATCTATCACGACTTCGCGCGCTTCCGCTTCGCGAAGAACCTGCTCAAGTTCCGCGACGACGTGATCCGCTACGGCACGGTCACGGGCCCGCTCGAGCGCGACCCGTGGGGCACGTTCCGCTACGTGCGCGTCGGCGGCAAGACCGCCTACGACGACGACGTCTATTCGAGCCTGAAGGACGCGCCGATCTTCCCGAGCATGATGCGCAAGCGCCAGCCCGTGTGGCCGGACGGCAAGGAACACGGCAAGCTCGACGAGCAGGGGATGTTCCATGCGGCTCAGATCGCCGGCGAGCTCGACCATCCGTCGGCCGACTGGCTCGTGTTCGACCGCGATTACAGCACGCAGTCGGTCGACACCGCCGCGCTCGAGCCCGACAACGCGAACTGCTGGTACGACGCCGCGACGCAGGCACTGCACCTCGTCGTGCCGACCCAGTCGCCACTCGAAGTGGCCGAGAATGCCGCGGCGATGGTCGCGAAATGCCGCTTCCCGGTGAAGAAGCTGTTCGTGCACCCGTGCTACACGGTCGGCTACGGATCGAAGGATCACTGCAACGTGCCGTTCTACGGGCTCGTCTGCGCGCTGTACGCGGACGGCCGCCCGGTGCGTTTCGCGAACGACCGCTACGAGCAGTTCCAGACGTCGCTTAAGCGTCACGCGTTCAAGATGCATTACCGGATCGCGGTCGACCGCAACACGGGGCTGCTGCAATCGTTCAAGGGCGACTTCGAGGCGAACGGCGGCGGCCGCAGCAACTTCTCGCCGTCGGTCGCGATGGTCGGCGCGACGGCCGCACAATCGATCTATTACTTCCCGAAGAGCGATCTCGCCGCGGTCGCGATCGCGTCGCGCGCGATCGACGCGGGTTCCGCGCGCGGCTACGGCACGCTGCAGAGCATGGCCGCAACCGAGATGGCGATCGACGAGATCGCCGCGCAGTTGCAGCTCGACCCGATCGAGTTCCGCCTGAAGAACGCGCTGCGCTCGGGGATGAAGAACACGCAGGGTGCGATTCCGGCCGGCGCGTTGCGCATCGACGACGTGCTCGAACGCGCGAGGCAGCACCCGATGTGGACACGCCGTGTCGCGCGCAAGGCCGAGTTCGAGGCCGCGCATCCGGGCCGGCGCTACGGCGTCGGCTTCGCGTGCGTGCAGAAGGATTTCGGCACCGGCGCGGAAGCGTCGTTCGCGAAGGTCGAGTTCGACGAGAACGGCAACGTCACGCTGCATCACACGGCCGCCGAGATCGGCACCGGGATGTCGACGTCGCAGGCCGTCGCGGTCGCGAAATGGCTCGGCCGGCCGGCGACGGACGTGCGCGTCGCGATAACCGACTGGCCGGACCTGCCGGTCGAGACGAGCGGCGATCCGTACCTGATGTCGCAGGCCGACCAGGACCGGCTGAGCGCGAACCCGCGCTGGTCGCCGAGCTATGCGTCGCCGTCGAGCGCGACGAACTCCGCGTACTACTTCACGCACAGCACGCGCGAAGCCGCGCGCGCGGTGTTCCGCTACGGGCTGTGGCCCGCGGCGATGTCGATCTGGACGCGCGGCCTCGGCGGCGGGCAGGCCGCGCCGTACACGATCCGCATCGAGGACGCACGCTGGGTCGACGGCAAGCTGACGGCCGACGGCCTCGAGCCGCTGACGTTCGAACAGCTGGCGAAGCAGGCCTATGCGCTGGGCCTGCCGACCGGTGCGGTCGCGCACGTGTTCAACCGCTGGCAGTGGACCGACGCCGAGTTCGAGATCGGCGGCGCGGTCGAGCGTTTGCCGATCGACGGGTTGTCGCTGCGCATCGGCGTGCCGAACACGGCTGACGCGAATACGGCCGCTTCCGGCGCCGCCGTATCGAGCGCCGCGCAAGGCCAGGCGCCGGCCGGCGCAACCGCGATCCGCGGCACGCTGCCGCCGACCGCGAACGGCTATCGCGTGCTGGACCGCAAGCGCGTGTTCATCCCGCCGACGAGCCGCAACAACGCGGCCGTCACGTACTACACGGCGGTCGGCACGCTCGTCGAGCTGGCGATCCATGAAGCGACCGGCAAGGTCGAACTGCTCACGCACCACTCGATCATGGAGTGCGGCAACCAGATCTCGCCGCAGCTCGTGTCGGGCCAGTTGCAGGGCGGCCTCGCGATGGGTATCGGCCATGCGCTGCACGAATACCTGCCGCTGTACGAGGACGGCCCCGGCAACGGCACGTGGAACTTCAACCGCTATTCGCTGCCGCGCGCGTCCGACGTCGCCGTGTGGTCGCAGACGGGCGAAGTGCTGCCGCCGCTGTCCGAAACCGATCCGCCGAAGGGCGTCGCCGAAGTGGTGATGATCCCGGTCGTCGGCGCGATCGTGAACGGCATCGCGCACGCGATCGGCCATCGTTTCACCGACTTGCCGGTGACCCCGCAAAAGATTCAGGAGGTGCTCGCATGACGACCGCCCAAACCGCCGCACCGGCCCCGGCGTCCGCAGCCGCGACACCGGCTCCGACACCTGCTGCCGCGCCGGTCGAGCGCCCGCTCGTCCGGTTCCAGCCGAAGCCACTGTCCGTGACCATCAACAGCAAGTCCGTCGGCCCGATGCAGGTGCCCGAAGGGTTGATGATG
Source organism: Burkholderia sp. Ac-20353 (assembly GCF_017104785.1). Classification (NCBI taxonomy): domain Bacteria; kingdom Pseudomonadati; phylum Pseudomonadota; class Betaproteobacteria; order Burkholderiales; family Burkholderiaceae; genus Burkholderia; species Burkholderia sp. Ac-20353. The sequence goes on from NZ_JAAGPL010000094.1 coordinate 31,253, forward strand.
ATCGAGTTCCTGCACGAATACGCGGGCCTGACCGGCTCCCGGCTCGGCTGCGGGCAGGGCATCTGCCATGCGTGCGTGGTAATCCTCGACAAGCCGGACGGCACGAGCGAGGAAGTCCGCACCTGCATCACCGGCGCGCACTTCTTCCATGGCCGCACGATCCGCACGGTCGAAGGCCACGCGAAGCGCAACGACGCGGGCGAAGTGGTCGAGCTGTCGCCGGTCCAGCAGAAGTTCCTCGAGCATTTCAGCTTCCAGTGCGGCTACTGCACGCCGGGCTTCGTGAACGCGGCCACGGTGCTGATCGAGCGGCTGAAGCGCCAGCCGGTCGCGAAGGCCGACGTCGAGCGCACGATCACCGAAGCGCTCGATTCGCACCTCTGCCGCTGCACGGGCTACGTCCGCTACTACGAAGCGGTGAAGGACGTCGTGTTGACGACGCCGGGACTCGTGAAGGACGCCGCATGACACGCACATTCGCCCATCGAG